>JAIPJH010000017.1 GCA_021734245.1 Candidatus Cloacimonadota bacterium
AGAAATTTTAAAACAGGATTTCCTCTTTGAACTAAATGCTCTTTTGAATAATTGATGAGAAAAGATTTCTTATTGAAACCTAAAAACTCTACTCTGTAATCGTTTAGATAATCAAATTTGAAAGAATAATCATTAATATAACCCAACACTTTTTTTCCTGATAATAGACCTAATGCAGCATAACGTAAAGCTCTTGCATTAAGTATAATGCAATCTACATCGCTTTTTCGAACTTTCTTTATTGTAGAAAATAAACCGTCATATTCTATATATCCATCTAATTTACAAAACTCTTGCTGCATTGTTATAAAATGTTTTGGAAAACATCCATAAATATCATATTTTTTTGAATTCTTAATTCTTTTAAGAAAAGGTGTATGGCATACAACATCGCCTATTCCCATGATTTCAATAAGAAGAAGTTTTTTTACTCTCTGTTTTTCATTTAAACTTAATTTTCGATAATAAGTTAAAATTATAAAGAATATGTTCAATATAGATTTGTATAAAACTATCATTTAGGATAACACTCAATTAATTTTTTCGTTAAACTTTCTCTTGAATATTCACTAATTTTATCTCTTGAAAATCTGAAATTGTTTTTTTTGTTTATAATTTTTTCTATAGCTTTCAATATTTCTTTTTCATCTTCACAAAATGCATATTCGCCGAGTTCGTTCTCAATAATGAAATTTTCCAAAAGACTATTTCGAGGACCAAGAGCTAAAATTGGATTACCAATGCGTGCTAATTCGAAAACTTTTCCTGTCAATACACCTTTTGATTCAGGATCGTTATTCACTATAATCACAGAAATATTTGCACCAGATGCGTATGAAATTGCATTATGATGAGATTTATATCCAAGATAATTGTAAAAATTCATCTTTTGTGTAGAAATATAATCTAATATTTCTTGAGCAACAGTACCAATGTGGATGAAATTGAACTCAAAATTATTATCTATTTCTAAATATTTTTTCATAGCGTTCAATAGTGGGACTGGTGAGCGTTTAAACGAATATAATTTCCCCATATAAAGAAATGTAAATTTATTAAATTTAAATTGTACTATTTTTTTAAAATCATCTTCATCATACCCATTTGTAATAGTAATCGACCGATCTACAATTTCTGGAAATTCACTTCTATATTTTTCAGTAATATAGTCAGTTGCAAAGACAAAATAATCTGCATATCTTATAATCTTTGATTCCGTCTTTTTGATTATCTTAAGTCTTAATTTGTTTATATTCTCATCCAATTTGGGTTCAAATTGCCAAGCATCTCGATAATCCGCAAGCCAGAAAATCTTTTCATGAAATTTTTTTTTGAGTAAAACTCCAATGATAAAAGCGGAATAAGGAAATCCAGTTATATACACATTTTTTATCTTAAACTTTTTGATAAGCTTAATAGCTTTGAAATATGCAAATGGCACCCAACCAATTTGCTTATCAATAGGAAAAATTAAATCATTTATATTTTTCAATAACTTCCAAATTATTTTTTTGAAGATATTGGGTTTTCTATTTACATTATATCTAAAATCTCTTATTGATTTGGTTCTATTTCCTGTTAGTCCACAACTTATTGTTTTCTGAATATGTACATTTTCTGGAATTTCCTTTAAAAGCGAATAATCTAATACTTTTTTTGTGGGTTTCTTAGGAGCAATAACATAAACTTTATATCCAGCTCGTGATAAATATTTAACAAATTTTAATGGTCTTTGAACTCCACTTTCTCCTGTTGGTGGAAATTCATTAATTATCATTAATATTCTTTTATTCACTATAGTAATTCCCTATTTTCTTATAAAGTGAAACTAATTTAGTATAGTTGCTAAATTTAGCTTTTACACTCTCAGCAGCATTTGCTCCAATATCATTTCTCAGCTCCGGATTTCTAATTAATTTTATTAAATTTTCAGCTAAGCTCGTTACATCATTTTTATCTACCAGAAAACCTGTCTTTTCATTTTCTATATAAGTCGATGGTCCCTGAGTTCTGGTTGAGATTACCGGCAATCCGCAAGCCATAGCTTCTACAATCGTCATCCCGAAAGTTTCACTAAGCGAAGTTTGCACATAAATATCAGCATTTTTCATAAAATCAGCAATTTCAGAATGATCTGCCTGATCAATAATTTGAACATTTTCCTGAATACTTAGTTCTTCACAAAGTTTTTTATAATATTTTTTTAACACACCTTTGCCAATTATTTGAAGTTTTACATCTGGAAATTCACCATTTATTTTATTATAAGCTCTCATCAGCATTTCATGATTCTTGACTGGTATGAAATTTCCCACAGTAAGAATTGTACAAGATTTACTACTTTTATGAGCTTTTCTGCCAAATTTATTAAATAGTTCTTTATCATAAACATTTGGCACTATTTTCAGGTTAATCTTGGGAAAATAGCTTTTTACGTGATTTCCGAATATCTCCGAAACACAAATGAATTGAGTAACTTTTTCCATCGCATCACGAATCAACTGCTTCTCTTTGATATTGTATGAATTACCACGATGATCGGGGTCGGTTTTGGGCAAAATTCGATAAAAGTCAAACCCATGAGATGTTATTAAAAAAGGTTTATCATATTTCTTCGCAAGCAAATAAGCAGCAATACCACTGGGAAAAATTGTGTGTGCATGAATTAAATCAAACTCATCAACATTACAATTCTTTTCTATTTTTATTTTTTTTTCATACGTCACCATATATCCTAAAGATGAATTAAAATCATTTTTATTCATAATAATCCATTAACAATTTGTTTTAATTTCAATTCTTCTTTTTCCCAAGTATTTTCACGAAATGCTTTTCGAGAATTTACTTTCATTTTTTTTATCAGTTCTTTATTACTAGTTATTTCCAATATTGCATTTCTTATATCTTTTTCTGAATCTGGATTTACTACTTTACCAATGTGATATCCTTTTATTATTTTTTTTATTTCCGGGAAATCACTTGCAATGATGGCTAATCCTGCAGCCATATACTCAAAAATTTTATTTGAAATGGTTGAATAATGATTTCTATTTACATTATGTAACAGTTGCAATCCAATATCTGCTGAAGAAGTATATTTAATCAAATCACCCGGCAAAACTGCATCTTTTACAAAAATCCGATTTTCCAATTTCTTTTCTTTAATATAATGAGTCAATGCTTTCTTATCTCTACCCATTCCCATGAATATTAATGAGATATCATTAAGCTCGGAAACAACATCCACCATTGTAAAAATTCCTCTTACACTGGTCAAACCACCTTGATAAAGAAGTATTGGAGTGGTTTTATCAATTAAGAATTCATCTCTAAATAAATCATATTTCTTTTCTAAAAAGACTTCATTATGACAATTTCTGATAACATTAATATTAGTAATTTCGTATTTTTCTTCTAGGATTTTTTTTCTAAGATCTGTTGTTACAATTACTTTATCTACTTTTCTAATAACATGTTTTTCAAGATTTTGCCAAATTATCTGTCTCAATTTAGTTGCGTTATGAAACCTAGAACCCTCTAAAAAAATCTCATGGCTATCAAAAATTATTTTTGATTTATATAATTTAGAAATCAAGTAACCTATATCCAAAGTATCCAGATCATTACAATAAATCAAGTCAGGTTTATTCAATGAAAAATATTTCAATAATTTAAAATGATAAATAATTACATTAATAAATTCAATAAGTACCAATTTTAATCTATTATTTTTAATTTTTTCCTCATATATGGAATTCAAATTACTTAATTTGCTAGAAGCATTATGGTTTGATTTTCCCTTTTTTAGGGATGAAAATAATGGAATACGGTATATTTGATACTTAATTTTTTCGTGTGTAGGTAATTCTGCGATAGTCTTTGCTGCTAAAACAGTAGTATCATAATTTTTTGAAAAAAAAGATGCTACATTCATAACTCTTTTATCATATACAAAATTATTCCACACCAAAATTGCTACACGTTTTCTCATATATTGCCTTTCAAAATATTTTTCATGTTCGATATTCTTAGCTTACTTATCTTCATTAATACACCTATTGAAATTACTAATAATATTATTCTAAAAATTAATACTAAATTATAATTCATTGTTAAATATGTTACACCAAAACATATAATAACGCTTTCAAAAAATAATAAAATATTATATGAAATACGATAATTTTTTTGAGCAAAAAAGTATTGCAAAATTATCAACAAGACTGATGCAATCATACTTGCATAAGCAGCTCCATAAATATTGAACTTTGGTATTAAAATAAAATTAAGTAGAATATTTACTGAAGCTGCTATCATTGTAGCTATAGAAGCAAGTTTATTCTTATATGTTAGAGTTAATCCGACAGACAACAACATAAATAAACCACTGAATAATGCCGAGGCAGTTAATAAAGGAATAATTTTGTATGCTTCATGGTAGTCTGAATTCTTTGCTATAATTTCAATTATTGGTTGCGAGAAAATTACAATTCCGATGAAAAATATGGCTTCAATTACAAGGAAGTATTTAAATGTACGTGCATAGAAAGCTTTTGCATCCCCAGCCTTCTCATGCTTGTACATGGCTACTCCCCAAGATAAGGAAAAGGGTTGAATTATGATCATTTTTACAATATTTGCAAATTTCGCTGCTAAACTGTAAATTCCGATTTTTGAAAAGGCAATTTCCGCTGGTAGAAGAAATTTTAACATATATCTGTCTGTAAGATTCAAAATCCATAAAGATAGACCACTTACAATTAATGGTAAACCAAATTTTAAAATATTTTTCAGGATTTTGAAATCCACTGTCAATTTTATGTTTTTCAGTAAAATAAAGGAAGAAGCTATAAATGTAATTATGGTTGCGGAAGTTATACCTTCACAGACTCCAACATATCCTCTTTTCAGTACAACAATCAGATAAATGTTCACAGTTGCATAAATTATAGTTCGCAGAACATTGAAAATTGTAAAAAGAATTGGCTTCTCCTTTGCCCTGATTACTGCATAATTTACCCCTAAAAGTACTGCAAAATATGTATTGATAATTAAGAGAATGAACAGATATTGTTGTTTTTCTACTCCAAGTAAAATCGGAGCCAGGACCTTACTGAAAGAAATTAAAATTATAAGAATTACCAATCCTACGATAAGCAAGAAAAGAAATGCTGTTCCGATTATCTTCTTTTTGTATTCTGTACTTTCTTCTCTATAATATTCCCTGAAAACGGCAGAGGAGACTCCAAAACCCATGATTATCGTTAGAACTGAAATCAAGATATTAATTATCTCGACAACCCCATAATCAGCAGGAGATAAATAAGCCAGGTAAACAGGTAATAATAAAAATGATATTAGTCGCAAACTCATACCACCTAAGCTGTAAATGATTGTCTGAGAAAAGAGATCTTTTATTTTGCTTTTCATACTATATTTTATTTATTCTCTGTTTCAATCTCTTGATAGATCTTTCCCAGGTAAATGTAGTTTCTACTTTTTTTCGAGCATTATAGCCCAAATCTCTACAATAATCTGGATTTTCTAATAAATATATAATTTTCTCTGCAAGTTCCATATGTGATTCTGGTTTAAATAGCAATCCATTTTCACGATCTTTAATAATTTCTGGTATTCCACCTACATCTGAGCCAATTACAGGTTTACCACAGGCATTTGCTTCTAATATTACAAGACCAAAAGCTTCCTTTCTTGATGGAAGAACTACAAAATCACATGAATGATAAAAAGAAGGCAATTTATCGTGATGTACTCCATCTTGAAATTGAACAAAATCTTTCAATTCTTTTTTTACAATTAACTCATCTAAGTAGTCTTGATAACTTCCATCTCTTCTATTTCCAAGCATAATATAAATAAAATCTTGTCTTGTTTTCTTAACTTCTGCCAGTGCATTCAATAGTATATCTAATCCTTTTCCATAGACGAAATTCGAAACAGTCAAAATTACGGATTTATAATATTTTTTTTTTTCATGATAATTATTTTTTATATTGAATATTTTATCATCATATCCCATATAATTAACAAAAACATTATTCATTTTTGAACCAACAAATTTCTGAACTTCACTTTTCATAAAGAAACTATTTGCTACAACAATATCTGAATTTTCTAAGATATATTTCATTAACCATTTATGCTGAAATCTTCCAGAAAAAGAATGAATTTCTGAACCATGCAATAAAATGACGGATTTAAAACCATATAATTTTTTCAATATAACTGGAATCAGACCTTCTGGAGAAACAATCGCAGAAATACATATATTTATATCCTGTTTCTTAATACTTTGTAACGCATTTAATAATCTTTCAGAAATTTGATATCTTACAGTTCTATTAATAACCAAAAGAAAAAATAATTTAATAAATCCTTTCACAAATAATTTAATTAAAAAATTGCATTGGATATTGCGCAATTTCTTTTTGTAACAATAATATACTTTATGATTTTTGATTGGTATTTTGTGTGGTTTATTTGAATTCTTTGCTATTATCGATAAAGAATCGTTAAAATAGCCTTTATCAATTGCTTCAATGTAAGTTTGAATCCCACTTGTAGAATGATGGAAATAACGACTAATTAGTAGGACATGCATCTTTTGTTTTCTCTATATGAACTTCTCTGTAACCAAACAAAGCATATATCAGCATTATCCAAAATATATGATAACCCATTATGGAGCTAGGAATGATTGAACTAGCAATAAAAAAAAGTATCATTAATAAATAATGTAGTCCTAATTCTGATTTTTTAAAAACCATTTTTAAATAGAATATCCCAGAACTCACAATTAAATATATAAAAGTAACTGCTAAGATTATCCCATTATTTGATAATATTTCTAAAAAAAGATTATGATTTTTTATAATTCCACCAGTCTTAATTGATTTTACAGGATTCATGAAAAAATCAAAATTACCACTACCCACTCCAAAACCCCAGGTTTTAATCAAAGCATCGAAGGATTTATTCATTAATTCAATCCTTACTTCAATAGATGAAGATAGAACGTTTTGTGTTTCAGTTGAAAGTGTGCTAAATTGAAATTCTATATAATCCTTTGCTAAATAATAATGATCTGTCCAATAAAAACTCACAATAAGTAACGCCAAAATCAGAAAGATGATTGTTAAGATTTTTGTTAATTTTCCTGTAAAAAACAACCAATATAAAGGCAAAATTAAAAATATGGTTAGTATTGCTAACCTTGCTCCATTAAGGATAATAATGAAAAGAGATAAAAACATCATCGCAATACTAACAAATTTCACAATAATGTTTTTACTCCTTTTTAAATAAAATAGACCTATTGGAAAATATAACATCAAAATAGAAGCATTATCATTTTCATTTGAAAAAACAGCAGTTGGTTTAAATGTAAACACCTGCATTTTAACAAATCGAGAATTAGGTAAATGATTCCAGGTAAGCATTTCCCAGATTGATATAGCTAAATATAAAATAATAACTAATGTGAAAAAAAAACGAATATAATCGAAAAAATTTTTTAATGTAGATTCCTGTGAAAATATAAATGCAATTGTAAAATAAAAAATATTATAAATCAAATATGTAGTTATTACGTCTTGGTTTATTGCCCAAAACATAGATAATAAAGTCCAGATAATCCAAAAACCAAAAAACAAATTTATTATTACTGACTTTGAATCATAAATAATTGATCTTTCCCAAAAAAACATAACAATAAAATACAAACAAAAAACTATTATTGATAGCATTAAGCCTGGTTTATGTATTGTTGGATAGATAATACTTAATAAAAAAAGGCCATACAATATAACCGTTATTGTACGAAAATTCAAGACTTTAATATTTATCATTCTTTCGAGAATAGAATCTTCCAAAATTTTCTAATTTTTACTTTTTGTTCATCTGAAGTATATTGAGAGATAATAACTAAAGTACTGCTGATGATAATGGCAGATAAAAACATAATGATACAAAATCTAGCTCTTTTTGGTTTTGACCGATAGCCAGCAATATTTCCTTCATCAATTATTTCTAATGATGGTAAATCTTTTAATTCCTCAAGTCGAGCAGATTCTAGTTGTGGAAATATAAATTCATACAAAGTCTTGTTTATTTCCAATTGACTATAAAGTGAAGAATAAGAATTCGCTAATTCTGGTACATTCTCCATGCCAAGCATATATTTATAATCTGAACCAGATTCTAACCCTTTTATCTTTTTATCGATTTCTGATAATGAAAGTTCAAGGATTTTCAATTTTGCAGATCCCTCTGGGTACAATTCATTATATGATACGATTTCCATTTCAAGTTCTAATTGTTTCTTAAGCAATGAGCTATAGAGATCTATTGCTCCTCTTATTTGACTATCGATTTCTAAAACCCTATTTTTTTCTTGAAAATTTTGCATTCTTAGTTTTAGTTCATCCATTTTTGATTCTATTTCTTCAATTCGACTTTCCAGAAAAATCCTTTTTTGTCTTCCTTTAGATTTTTGCACAGTTAAATTATATTCTTCAATTTTTTTTACATAATAATCTACAATTTCTTTTGATAGCAATCTATCTTTTGTTTCCGCATAAATATGAATTATACCTGTTTCTGGGCTAACATAGAAACTCATAATTGATTCTTGTAATAAGGCTGTAGCTGTTTCCATCACTCTATAAGGATCTTCTTCTACAATTTCAAAATAGGTAGCTAAATCAAAATGCTTAACAACGTCTTCCGAAAAAGTGCGACTATTCATAATCGATACAAAATCTATAGATGACGTCGTAACATTACCATTTAAAAAAGAACTTCCTAAACCCATTAGAGCACTTGATATATTCAAACCCTGGTTATTATCTGTGACAGGTTTTATAGTCGCTTTCGACACCCAATACTGAGGTATAATCAGAACAAAAAGAACTGATAGAATCGATACTATGAGAGTAACCAAAATAATTATTTTTTTTCTTTTTGCCAAAACAATAAAGATATCAATTAAATTAACTTTTTTTATTTGCTCATTACTCATTTTCTAATCTCCACTCCAACAGGACAATGATCACTTCCTAAAATGTCCTGTCGAATATATGCTTTTTTTATGTTTTTTAAATTTTCTTTATTTGTAAAAAAGTAATCGATGCGCCAACCTACATTTCTGCTGCGCGCACCAAAACGATAAGTCCACCAGGAATATTGATCTGGTTCATTATTGAACTCGCGGAATGTATCGACCCAGCCATTTTCTACGATTTTATCAAGCCAAGCTCTTTCAATCGGTAAAAATCCTGAAATTTTCGCATTTTGCGTGGGATTTGCCAAATCGATCTCTTTATGTGCTGTATTGAAATCACCGCAAACGATCACGTTTTTTCCCTCTGCCCGTAAAACCTGCATTAAAGTGAACATTCGTTCATAGTAATCCATTTTATACTTGAGTCTCTTATCACTCATTTGTCCGTTTGGAAAGTAGCAATTCATCAGAGTAAAATCTTCATACTCAGCAATGATCAATCTTCCTTCGGTATCAAATTCCGGATGACCAATGGAATATTCCACGCTTTTCGGTTTGATCTTTGTGAATAACGCTACGCCTGAATATCCTTTCTTCTCAGCAAAATTCCAATATTTGTAATAATTTTTTAGTTCTTGAATCTCCTTGGGAATCTGCTCTTTCTGTAATTTGGTTTCCTGAATAGCTAAAATATCGGGATCTTCATTTCCCAGAAATTCTAGAAAATTTTTTCTTAGAACTGCCCTTAAACCATTAACATTCCATGATACAATATACATATTTTTTCTCACCAATAATATTAAGATTTTAGAAATTCATTCAGAGTCATTAGATTTGTAAAATAATAATAATTCCGAGTTATTTGCTTATCACTAATTGATTTGACTAAATATCGCTCTAACAAAGGATGAGGGTTATCGTATAACTCTTTGAAATCACTATGAAAATCTTTGAAAATACGTTTATAATAATTTGTTTTAAATAGATTACTAAATTTATTTTTAACTTGGAGAAGCTTCTGCAAATTTATATTATAATTCTTGTTTTCAAAAGATTTACCATTTATTTTATATTTTGTTAATCGGGAATCATTAAATTTTATTATTTCTTTTAACATTTTTCCATTCTTAACTTGCTCATATTGCATCCCAATGATAAACTTTATTAAATCCTTAGCTACAAAAGGTTGAAATATTTTAAATAATTTGCCTGACATCTGTAAAGAATAACCTGAAAAATTTGCATATCGATTTAATATGTAGTAAATATTCAATTTAGTTCTACATTCAAATTCACTATGTTCCTTTAGTTCCAAATTCAATGAATTGTAAAAAGCATCCTTTTGAATTAGAGGTATAGGTAGAGAACGTGGGATAATAATTTGTTTTCCAAACTCTATTATATCAAAACTATTATCACAGAATTTTCCAAAGTAGTTCCTATAAATTTCTCCGCCATTACTATTCCATAAAGTATCTCCATAAAATTCTGCACTTTCGTGAGAACCATATAATGGAATAAATAAATATGCATTAATCATAGACTGGAATTCTTCTAAAGTTTTTCTAAAATTTTTCTTTGAATATATCTCATTCCATAAATGGTTTTTATGTTTTAATTTAAAATCTTCACAAATTTTTTTTGCTTGTTTCATATCTACATTATCGTTATTGATGTGAGTAAATAAGGTTAGATCATTTGTATAATTGTTCATCCCTGATAACACAACACGACTATCTAAACCAGCTGTTAATGGCAAAATTATCTCTTTTGATAATTTCTTTCCTAAAAAAATATGATTATTAAACATTTCAATAAAATGTTTTGAATTTACTTGTTTTGGTATAATTTTGTGATATTTTTCAATGCTTACAGTTTGTTTAAACTTATAAATAGAACCTGCAGAAAATTTTTTGACCTTCTTGAAAAATGTTTTATTTCCAATTACGTAGCCTGACAGAATAAAATCATTTATTGCTATTTCATCAAACTCTTTACAATCAATTTGATCTATTATTTTTTTTAATTTATCTGAAATAAAATATTTATTTTCATAATTACAAAAATACAATTTATAAACACCAAATGCATCTGTTATTACAAATGTATTTTTACCTGAAATTATTATTATTACAAAAATTCCATCAATTTTGTTTAGAAAATCGGTACCATTTGCAATAAACATCTCTGATATTTCACAAGCAGTTAACCACTTTGGATTTATTATATCATATGGATATCCGAAAACAATTGTTGTTAATTTATTACTTCTTTGAATTGAAATATCCTTATTTACATTCAAATCAATATTTATACTATTAGTATTAACAAATAATCGCTTATTATTTAATAACATTTACTCCAATTCTCTCACACTCATCAAAAATCGGACATAAATCACATTTGGGATTACGCGGTGTGCAATGATTCTGCCCGAAAGCTACCAGATAAGAATTAAAATGAATCCAATATTTTTCAGGAAGCTTTTTCCTTAACGCCATTTCAGTTTCCAGCGGCGTTTTCGTTTTCACATATCCAAGACGATTTGAAATTCGGTGTACGTGGGTGTCAACACAAATTGCTGGTTTTTTGAATGCAATTGCTCTAACCAGATTTGCTGTTTTCCTGCCAACTCCCGGCAACTTTAAAAGATCATCAATATCTTCCGGAACTCTGTCGTTGAATTCTTTTCTCATAATTCCCGGAAGTTGTTTCAGGTGTCTTGCTTTATTTCGAAAAAAGCCTACAGGATAGATCATCTCTTCGATTTCTTCAATTGTGTAACTATTAAAATCCTCTGGTTTATGAATGAATTGAAATAGAAAATTAACAACTTTTGTAGTTGTTTCATCTTTTGTTCTGGCACTCAATATAGTTGCTATCAAAATTTTGAAGGGATCTTTGGTTTGAGCTTCCACCAAATCCACAACTGGCGCTTGATAGTTATCAAACTTATTTTTTAAAATTTTATATATCTTATCAATATTCATAATTAAACACTTGTGAGCCAATTAGAAAGTTAGCATTTGGATGTCAACGAAAATGAATAACAATATAATTGACTAAATCAATTAAATATTAAGTTATGAACATTAGGAGGAATTTGTGAGAAAAGTATGTTTGATTTATTTAATTGGTCTTCTTATTATATTAGTTTCTTTGTTTGGTCCATTAGTTTATCGTGAATTTCCAAAAAAGAAATTTAGTATTATATATTATGATTATAAGAAATTACCAAATTTCGATTTTCATGTTCAGAAAGAAAAAGATATAATCATTAGAAATGCTAATGCTGCGTTAAAAAATATTTATTATGTTGGAACACCCTCCGTTAACTTTCCTCCTATTAAAGAAAAATTAGAAACTATCTGGCATAATAGAAATATTGCTTCAAGTAATTCTCATGAACTTTATATTCATTCATTGTTTATTGTCTGGGATCTATATTATGCTTACCAATTTACATCTAATGAAGAATACATTGAAAAAGGAAAAGATATAATTTCATCATGGATAAGTAATAATAACCGTTGGCGACCAACAAAAAATCCGTATATTTGGAATGATCATTCAACTTCTGAACGAACAATATTAATTCTGTATTTTTGGGATTATATCAAAAACAAGAATTTTTCAGACTCACGTTTTGATAAATCTATAGAAAATTATTGTAATCAAGCAGCAAAATATTTAGCAAATCCTCAAAACTACATTTATTTTCATAATCATGGTATTTTTGAAGATATTGCCCTTCTATTAATTTCATATCATATCTTGGATGATAAAAAAGCAGCTTTCTACGAAAATCTTTCAAAAAAACGTTTTATGGAACAAATCGAATATGCTTTCTCAGATAATTCAATTCACCTTGAGAATTCGCCAGGCTATCATTTTGTAGTTACAGATTTGGCTCAATTTTATCTAGATTTAGCTGGAGAAAAAACAGAGCTTACAAATTCACTAAAAAATATCATTATTGCTGCACAGAAAATGAAAGCCCTTTTATTGATGCCAGACGGAACCTTACCACCCATTGGCGATACAAATCCAGACGACAAGATTGAAGGCACTAATCTTTTATCTGATCTGATGATCGCAGATTCTCTTGCAGGATGTTTCATAGTTTCTACTTCCGACCAATATCTTTTAGCAAGAAGTACAGGTATTTCCAAAGTGCATTCTCATGATGATCCATTATCTTTTGTATATTATAATGAAGGAGCATTAATAATTGATGATACTGGATTTTTAAATTATAAAGGGAACACAGAGCAAAGATATACCAAATCCTATTTAGCACATAATGGAGTTTTTCCGTCTTTAGAGAATCCAAATTTTGATAAACAAGCTTTTATACGAAAAATTGGAATTAAAGAATCTATTTATGCGTGTAACCTGGAAATGCAAACTCAATACGGAACGATTCAAAGAACTTTTGTAGTTGATGGTATAAAAAATAGATTAGAAGTAATTGATTTGCCATTCAACACCGAAAGAGACAGATGGGTAAGTACTTTTCTACTAAACAACCAGTTAAATTCAATTGATCAAATTGACAGTTTAAACATAAAAGTAACATTTAATGATGAAATATATTTAATTTCTTCTAATAATTCCATGCAATTGGTTTCTGCAAAGAGCAAACCAAAAATTGGATGGAGAGCAAGAACATTGGACAAGCTTTATCCTGCAACAACAATAGTAAAAGAAATTTATAATAATGAAACATCAAGATTAACAATACAGAATTACAAAAATATGTTATCAAATGATTCTTTAGATAGTGTTGTTAACAATATTAATTTAGAAAACTACCAAAGAGCTGATTCAATTCATCAAAGATCTAAGATATTATGGGGTACACAATATCATAGAAGAATTTACCTTTTCACAATTTTATTAGTTCTTTTATTAGTTTCTTTTTTATTTTCATTTTTGCTCTACAATCTAAAACTCTTAAAGAGATATACTTTGATTTTCTCAATATCTGCAAATTTTATAGCTATTCTGGCTGTGCTTTATGTAGTAGTTAGACATGTTAATTAAAACTGTTCGTGATGATCCCGAAGGTTTTCGGGACGACCCTTCACCCGAAAGTTCGGATATTCCGATATTCTGTTTACACTAAACTCACATTCAAAAAAAACTGGTCGGGATGAGAGGATTTGAACCTCCGACCTTTCGCCCCCCAGACGAACGCGCTAACCGGGCTGCGCTACATCCCGACTGAGGACACAAATATAAACCACCATTTGCATGACAAGTAATTTTTCAACATGGAATTTGACATTTTACTCAAACTTAGAATTTTAGGCTTCGAGGAAATAATGAGTATTATTAGTTTATCAAATATATCGCATAATTTTGGAGATGCAGAAATCTTCAATAACATCTCTTTTTCATTGGAAGATAACAGTCGAATCGGCTTGGTTGGAAAAAATGGAACCGGAAAAACAACTCTTTTCAAAATAATCATGAATCGCATTCTTCCAAAACGAGGAGAAATTCACGTAGCAAAAAATAGAAAAATCGTTTATCTAACACAAGAACCTGAATTAGATGAAACTCAAACTTTAATGGAATGTGTATTGGAATCCCGACAGGATTGGGTTGATTTAAGACAAAAATTGAAAACATTTGAGAAAGAGTTAACACACGATCACAGCGATGAAAAAATGAAAAAGTATTCCAATATCATTCAGCAATTTGAGCTTGCCGGCGGCTATGATTTTCAGACTGAAATGAAGCTGGTTCTCACTCATCTCAAATTTCCTGAAAATACCTGGTACAGAATAATTGATAATTTCAGTGGTGGCGAGAAAACACGCATCCAATTAGCCAAATTTCTTCTGCAGCCTTTTGATGCCATCCTGCTGGATGAGCCAACAAATCATCTGGATCTGGAAATGATCTACTGGCTTTCATCTTATCTGAATCGCATAAACAAACCCTACATAATAATCTCTCATGACAGATATTTCCTTGATTCAACCGTTACAAAAATCGTTGAGATCAAAAACAAAACACTCCATCATTATGGTGGCAACTTCAGCTTTTACAAAGAAGAGTCAAAAAGACGATTAATTCTGCAGGAAAAGGAATACAAAAATCAGCAGAAGAAGCTGAAAAAAATGGATGAACAGATCAAACAGTATCTTATCTGGGGACGGGCGCGAGACAGCGAAGTTATGTTCAAACGAGCCAAAGAGTTGGAAAAACGCAGAGCAAAAATTGAAGAGATCGAAAAACCAACTCAAGCCAAATCAATAAATCTAAATATCCAAACAAACAAAAGAAGCGGAAACGATGTTTATATTTTAGAAAATATGTCATTTGGATTTCCTAACAAAACTTTAGCAAAAAATATAAATTTGAGAGTTGGTTATCAAGATAGAATTGCAGTTTTAGGTCATAACGGCTGCGGAAAAACTACACTTCTGCGAGTCTTGAATAAAGAGATTAAACCACTGAGTGGAATCGCAAAAAAAGGTGCTAGTTTGAATGTGGGTTATTACGATCAGATGCATTTGATCCTGGATGATTCACTAACAGTTCAAGAAACAATCTGGCAGTTGGTTCCGCTGGAAACAAGAGGTTACGTGCTTACATATTTAGCTCGTTTCGGATTTCGGGGTGATGATGTTGATAAAAAAGTTGGAATTTTAAGTGGTGGTGAAAAATCACGGCTTTATCTGGCAAAACTTATACATCAAAAACCAAATCTACTTATTTTGGATGAACCTACAAATCATCTTGATATCAATATGATCGATAGTTTGGAAGATGCTCTTCTAAACTATGATGGAACTATTATCTTTGTATCTCACGATACTTATTTTATCGAAAAAATAGCCCAGAAAAAGTGGTTTTTTAGAAACGGTTCTGTGAAAGAAACTAAACGTTCGTTACAGGATCTTTTTGCTGAAAAGGAAGAAATTACAAAATCTAATAAAAGTGTAAAAAAGAAAACAAAATCCCAAAATGTGAATCCTATAGTTTTGGAAAAGTTGTATGAGGATATCGAAAAAAAATCATCTTCTATAATGAATCTAGAAAAAGAAATCTTGAAAATGGAAGATTCGTTTCAAGATCCTGATTTTTACAAAAATGATCAGAAAGTGAAAAATCTCACATCCCAGATAAAAGCAAAAAAAATTATGCTTGCCGAAAATAAGATCGAGTTGGAGAAATTGGAACATGAATATTTGGAGATGTCAGATTAGAAGTCATTGGTCATTAGTCATTGGTCATTTGTAATTTTTTTATAGGAGGGGAAACGATGAAGGATATTATGGAATTAAATGTTTACACTGAAGCATTGGATTTTTCAAACCAGATTTGGACTTTTTGCAAACAATTCGATTATTTTGCACAACAAACTGTTGGAATCCAACTTGTAAAATCAGCTGATTCCTTTTCTGCTAATATTGCTGAAGGTTTCGGCAGGTATCATTTCAAAGAGAATCTAAATTTCTGTTACTTTGCAAGAGGATCTGTAGAAGAAACCAAAGATTGGTTAAGAAAAGCTTTTCAGCGAAAATTAATCTCATCAAAACTTGCTGATGAAATTAATTCAGAAATCATAATAATTGCTAAGCAGTTAAATAATTATATCAACTCTATTAAATCTCGTGCTTCGATCAAAAAATAATTCACCAATGACCAGTTCACCAATGACCAATTCACCAGTGACCAATTCACCAATGACCAGTTCACCAGTGACCAATTCACCAATGACCAATGACAAGGAACTATTATGAAAATCGGCTTCACAACATCCTTCCCGGTAGAAATAATATTTGCTGCCGGTCACACTCCAATAGATCTGAATAACATTTTCGTAACAGGAAATGCATCGAAATTTGTGGAAGATGCAGAGTTTGAAGGCTATCCACGCAATATCTGCAGTTGGATAAAGGGAATGTACAGCGTAGTTCTGCAGTCCGATATCGATGCTGTGATCGGCGTGGTGGAAGGTGATTGCTCAAATACACATTCGCTGATGGCAACATTGCAGGATAAAAATGTGGAAGTCATTCCTTTTTCCTTTCCGCATGATAGAGATCGCACTAAACTGGAGCAGGAAATTGCCAAACTGGAATCTCATTTCGGCGTGACCCACCAGCAGGTTCTGGAAATGAAAAAACGTCTCGATCAAATCCGCAGAAAACTGATCAGATTGGATGAACTTACCTGGAAAGATAACAAAATCACAGGATTGGAAAATCATCTGTGGCTGGTAAATTCCTCTGATTTCAACAGCGATCCTGACAATTATGAAAACCGGCTCGATGCATTCCTGCAGGAAGCAGAAAGAAGAAATCCAATAAAATCAGATTTCAGGTTTGGTTTTCTGGGTGTTCCGCCTATCATTGAAGATCTTTATGACTTTTTTTTGGAGCAAAATGTGAGTGTGGTTTTCAACGAAATCCAGCGTCAATTTTCCATGCCCTATTTGGAGAAAGATATTGTTGATCAATATTTAAAATATACTTATCCATATTCTATTTTCGATCGATTAGAAGACATAAAATCCGAAATTATAAAACGCAACCTGGATGCTGTGATCAGCTATTCGCAATCTTTCTGTCATCGCCAGATCGACAACATCCTGATCAAAAAATATGTGGACATTCCGGTGCTGACGATTGAAGGTGACCAGCCGGGAAAGCTGGATGCCAGAACAAAGTTGAGAATTGAGAGTTTTCTGGATATGTTGAGGTATTAATGTAACTCAAAGCTCTGTCTTTGAGAATCGCAAACAAGGATGTTTGCAGTACAAAAAACTCAAAGCTCTGTCTTTGAGAATCGCAAACAAGGATGTTTGCAGTACAAAAAACTCAAAGCTCTGTCTTTGAGAGTTGCAAACAAGGATGTTTGCAGTACAAAAAAACTCAAAGCTCTGTCTTTGAGAATCGCAAACAAAGATGTTTGCAGTACAAAAAACTCAAAGCTCTGTCTTTGAGAGTTGCAAACAAGGATGTTTGCAGTACAAAAAACTCAAAGCTCCGTCTTTGAGAGTTGCAAACAAGGATGTTTGCAGTACAAAAAACTCAAAGCTCTGTCTTTGAGAGTTGCAAACAAGGATGTTTGCAGTACAAAAAACTCAAAGCTCTGTCTTTGAGAAAAAAATGATGAGGTAAAATTTATTATGAAAATGACCATAGAAAAAGCTGTAGATGAACTTATCAAAGCAAAAGAAATAAGTACATTAGAAGATTTCATTAGTAAAGTAAGAACAAAAACCGGCACGGTACTGAATGATAGTAGATTGGTATTGGAAATAAATAAAAATTTGCTCAAAACTGGAGATATCGCAATTTCATTACAGAATAATAATGATCTTATTCTGAGAGAAAATTTAGCAAAGAATGCTAAAGTTACAATTCAAATAACCGATGAAGAACAGCAAATGCGCAAGCTGTTTATCGGTCATCGTTTGATGCCTTTTATCAATCCCATCTTTTTCAATTCATTGGATTTGGATTTCAGAGATAAGAATGGAAAAAAATTAACCTTACAAAAGCAGAAAATCGATATGAAACAAGCTCTGAAATATGTCCGATTTTTAGATTGGTATCTGTTACTGCCGGATTACGGTAAAGATGAAAACGTATATCTCTGGGTAAACCTGAGTTATCTCGACATATCACCATTCAGTTCAAAATATCGCTATTTTGAAGTTTCTTTTTTAGATTATTCCCGGCGGAAGTTCGTGATTGAACCAATAGATGATTCCGACTATTTGAAAAGACATTTTACAAATAAAAGAAAAGACCAGTTACTTATCGAAAGCGTGATTAATCTGGTAGAATATGATACAAATTTTTACTCAGTTGATGAAACTCTTTTAAGCGCATATTTTCATTTTGCCAAAGAAAACATATCCGATCCTGGCTCACCTTTTGCAGCTATCTATAATGATAACAAACAATTGCAGGTTTACACATCTGAAAGTATTACTTATTTCAATACAGACAACAAACAAATAAATATCAATAAAGAGATCGAAAGAAATATTGTACCAGGAAAAGCCAAAGATATTGATGGTATATTTCGCGAATTAGGATTGTCTTTTTCTTCCAATTTTGTTTATTTATTGTTTATATATTTCATAATTGAAGATAAAGAAATTGATGAAGATTACATATTTGAAGATATTTTAGATATCGCGGATCGTATTGCCAATGTACAGCAAACACGAAATTTTGAAAAAGCCTATAATAAACTTCAAGAGAAGGCTATTAAAGATGTTGCTGAATTTGATAAGAGTGAAACATCGATCGAATATTTAAGGTTAATTGTAGATTTGGAAGAAGAAATAATCTTCTTTATCAGAAATCTTGATGAGGCATTTCATTTGTCATACGAAGAAAAAATGAAAATAATAATGCCGTTAATCGAGTTAGATCGAATTGTTCACGATTTAATTAACAGATTCGCTGCTGAAAAATTTGCTGACCAGGATGATTTAACAGTTCTTACGGATTTATACGACAGTATTTTGGATACGATTGAAACATTACAATATGAAAATGATATTTAAAGAAATTACAATTTAGTTGGTGAAAAATAATGTATAATATCAAAATCGTCGAACCACGCAGTACAAAAGAATTTGAATCATATTATAATCTGCGCTGGAAAATCCTGCGTAAACCCTGGAACCAACCACTCGGAACTGAAAAGGATGATAAAGAAAGAGGTGCAATTCACCTGATGGCAATTCTGACCAATAAAATTGTTGGTTGCGGTCGAGGACATTTCAATTCAATTTCTCAGGCACAGATAAGATACATGGCTGTAGCAGAAAGCATCAGAAATAGCGGAATTGGAACTCAAATTCTAAAAGAACTGGAAAAACATTTGATTGCTGAAGGAGCCAAAGAAATTATTTTGAAAGCTCGTGAAAAAGCTGTTCCACTTTATGAAAGACAAGGTTACAAAGTCTACAAAGATGGCGATGTTTTGTTTGGTGAAATTTCACATTTTTGGATGATAAAATTTTTAAAAAAAGGAGACTAATTATGAAAAAAATTATTTTGTTTGCTACAATTCTAGTTATTATTTCATGTTCACATTTTAACAACATCAGTGAACCCTACCGTAATACTGTTATTGAAAACAAATCTCTAGCAATATCTCAATTCGACATCAAATTAGATGTAGATGAAAGCTATTTGAAGTTTTTTCAAAACGGAGACGTTAAAAAAAATGTAATAGATTATGTAATGTTTACTTTCAATGATAATTTCATGAACACTTCCACCTTCAAGACAGTAGAAATTGTTGATATTGATAAAAGTGATTTTGAAAATAGATCGTATAAAGCTAAAGATGAGTTTGAAATGCTTACTCCTATTAATGGTTCGACAGTTAAATCAAACTCCACTTACGATTTTGTAATGATCATTCAAGATTTTGAGATACACTCAAAAGAAGGTTCCAGTTCATCTGGTGTATATTCAGGTGGAAGTTGGAGTGGTGGAGGAAATTTTCCTCCAACTATTAATGCAAAATTCAAATATCTAATTTGGGACAATAATAATAAACAAATTGTTCTTTTTGGAGAATCTTCTTCTATTGCAGCAATAACATCTGAAGATGAAAGTCCTTGGTTTGAATTAGTTTCAAAAGCTTCTCGTAAAACAATCAAGAAAACACCTTTTGACAAATATCCTAACATGATGTATTAATGATAGTTAACGGCAAAAACTACCGCACAGTTTGGATGGAAGACAAATCTGTATTCCTGATCGAACAAAATCTGTTACCTTTCAATTTTGACATTTTCGAATCAAATTGTTATAAGCAAACCTGTTTGGCAATAAAAGATATGTTAGTCCGTGGAGCCGGAGCAATAGGTTCTGCTGCAGGTTTTGCCATGGCTCAAGCTTTTCTGCAAGCGCCGGAAGATGGTTTCTGGGAATTTGTGGAAAAGGCAAAATTAGAGATAGAAAAAACCAGACCAACTGCCCAGAATTTATTTCACGCCACAAATCAAGTTTTTGATGCTGCCAGAAAATCTACACACCCCACTCCGGTTGCCACCGGAGCACCCCTCTCGAGAGGGGAATTGGAACATCTACAAAAAATAGCTGTAAAGAAGGCGCAGGCTGTCGCCGACAAAGATGCTGAAGATTCCCGTAAAATTGGAAAATTCGGCAATGAACTGATCAAAGATGATTTCAGAATATTAACTCACTGCAACGCTGGTTGGCTGGCTTTCACGGATTTCGGAACTGCTCTCTCCCCTATTTATTCTGCTCATCGATCAGGTAAAAATATTTTTGTATATGTGGATGAAACTCGTCCACGCAGTCAGGGAGCCCGTTTAACTGCCTGGGAACTGAAAAATGAAAATATTCCACACGTAATAGTTCCTGATAATGCTGCTGCTCATCTGATGCAGCAAAGCAAGATCGATCTGGTGATCGTAGGAGCGGATAGAATTGCTGCCAATGGTGATGTAGCAAACAAGATCGGAACTCTGGAAAAAGCTATTTGTGCCAGAGAATTCAGCATTCCTTTTTTTGTTGCTGCTCCTTCTTCCACTTTTGATATTGAATGCCCAACCGGAAAAGATATACCAATTGAGGAACGTTCCCAGGAAGAAGTTCTTTATCAAAAAGGTTTGGATCAAAAAGGTCAAATACGCAAAATCCTAGTTTGTTCTCCAGGTTCACAAGCTTACAATCCTGCTTTCGACGTAACTCCTGCAAAATATATCACAGGAATTATAACAGAAAAAGGAATTGTGAAACCAGAGAACATATCGAAAATCCCCTCTTGAGAGGGGTCACCAGCTTGTCTGGTCGGGGTGTGTAAAATCCCCTCTTGAGAGGGGTGGATTCCAAAGGAAGACGGGGTGTGTAAAATGCATGATGTTCTAAAATACAACCCAAAACTAAAAGAACTAGCAAAAGAATTACGAAAAAACAGTACTTTATCGGAAGTTCTTCTTTGGCATGAGATCAATAAAAATAAGCTTGGAGTTGATTTTCATCGTCAAAAACCTATTGGAAATTATATTGTAGATTTTTACTGCCCCAAATCAAAACTCGTTATTGAAGTCGATGGAATATCTCATGCTGGAAAGTTGGAATATGATCAAAAAAGAGATGATTATTTAAACAAGATTGGTTTAACTGTAATCCATTTTTCTGATGAAGAAATAAAACAAAATTTGGTAAATGTAATAGAATATTTAAAAGATTGGATTGAAACACACCCCACGACTAAAGTCGCACCCCTCTCAAGAGGGGAATCTCACGCTCTAAGACTAAAGTCGCACTCCTCTCAAGAAAGGATTTACCAGGGCGTTAAATTCCATACAATATTCATTCAAAAAACTCCACCGAACCACAAAAATATCGATGAACTGAAAAAATGGTGTAAGATTTTCCATGAAAAGAAATTGGCCCCACCTTATCCTGGTGGTTCTTTTGGAAATCTGAGTTTTGGAACAGATAATAATACTTTCATAATAACCGGTTCCAGGATTGGTTTAAAATGTGATCTTGCAAATGATTGTTTCGTGGAAATCATTGATTGTGATTTTGAGAATCAAAACATAAAAGTAATTGGAACTCGCGAACCATCTTCTGAAACGATGTTACATGCGGTGATTTATAATAAACGAAAGGATGTGAAAGCAATTTTTCATGGTCATTCAGCCGAATTGCTGCAAAATGTAGAACAGCTCAAAATTCCCGCAACTAAAGAAGAAAAACCTTACGGAACCATGGAATTAGTCGAGTCGGTAATAGAAATAATTGACAGAAACAACCTGATAATGATGAAGAACCACGGTTTTATAGCTGTGGGAAGAAATATGCAGGATGTGGGAAATTTGTTAATGAAAACCTTGCGGATGGTCGCAGACCTTCGCAATGGTTGAACTGGTCATTGGTGAACTGGTCATTGGTGAATTGGTCATTGGTAAATTGGTCATTGGTAAATTGGTCACTGGTGAATTGGTGATCAAAAAATAATAAAATTGGAAAAAGGAAAAAACTTTTGAAAAAGATAGATCTATTAATAAAAAACGGATTGATCTTAACTTACGACAAAAACCCTGAAATCAGCAGTATCGCTGTGAATTCAGGAAAGATCATCGAAATCGATAAAATTGATAAATTAGAAAAGAAATACGCTCCCAGCCAGACTATTGATGCTGAAGATAAAATCGTAATGCCTGGTTTTGTAAACACACACACTCATGCCGGAATGATCTATTTTAAAGGAATGGCAGATGATCTGCCATTAATGGATTGGCTTTCCAATCACATCTGGCCGGCCGAAAGTCATTTCCTGAAAAAAGAGTTTATGAAAGATGCCGCTTTACACGGATGTGCCGAAATGATCAAAAATGGCATCACAACTTTCAATGACATGTATTTTTTTGGCAATGAAGTTGCCGAATCTGCCGAGAAAGTTGGTATCAGAGCAGTATTGGGCGAAGTTGTTCTGGATACTTCAGTAGCAAATTGTTCAACTGCCGATGAAATTTTTTCCTACACAAAAATGATGCATTCCAAATATAAAGATTCAGAACTGATCGATGTGGCAGTTGCTCCACATGCAATTTACACAGTCAGCAAAGAAAACCTGATAAAATCAGCAGAACTTGCAGAAAAATTGGGTGTTACACTTCATATTCACATTTCCGAGACTCACCAGGAAGTGGAAGATTGCATTCAGAAAACTGGTAAGCGACCTGTGGAATATCTTGATTCAATTGGATTTTTCCGCAGTCCGGTTTTAACTGCTCATGCCATTTGGCTGGATGAAAACGAACATAACATTCTGGCAAAACATGGAGCATCAATAGCAATAAATACCAGCAGCAATCTTAAGCTCGCTTCCGGTTTTGATTCGTTTGCATCTTATCTAAAAAAAGGAATAAACTTAAGCATTGGAACTGATGGCGTAGCCAGCAATAATAATCTGAGCTTATTGGAAGAGATCAGTTTAACTTCCAAACTGCAGAAAGCATTGAATAACGATCCGACAATTCTTCCAGCCAAACAGATGATCGAAATAGCAACTCTGGGTGGAACAAAAGCACTTTTGAAAGACAAAGAGATCGGATCAATCGAGATCGGCAAGAAAGCTGATCTGCTTTTGATAGAAACAAACAGCCTGGAAGCCCAACCTATGTACAATCCATTTTCTCATCTCGTTTATACATTCACATCCGAAAGCATCAAAGACGTGATTATCAATGGGAAAATTGTTATGAAGAATAGAAAACTAACAACCCTCGACGAAGCTGAATTGCTGGATAAAGCAAAATTTTATCAAAAAAAAATCATCGCATTTAATAAGAAAAATCACACCAGTTAAAGTAATTCTTAAAAAAATATACTTGATTTAAATAACATTCATTTTATTTTACGTAAAAAAATTATTAGTGGATATAAAATGAAAATTATTTTAAGTATAATATTACTAATTTCCAGCCTAACACTTTCTTCACAAATTATTGCAGAAGTAGGAACTTATCAGATATCTCAGCAAGAACTTTCGGAAGAGATGAATACTTTTGCCGATGTAGATGACCTTACCTACAAACAAGTACGTCAGATGGCATTGGATAATTTGATCGAAAAATATATTTTGATAAATTATGCGGAAGAAAATAATATCGAAGTTGATGATGTAGAACTGGAAGCATTTTTCATGCGGGAACTTGGGGATCTTCCCCGCTTTCAAACCAATGGGCAATTCAGTGTGGCAAAATATAGAGCATTCCTGGAAACAGCAAATGGACAAAGCATAAAAGCCGAAATGGAAAAAGAAATTCTGGTAAATAAAACCAGAACTCTCATCAGAAATAGTTATAATATAGCCGATGAACAACTGCTGCATCAGTTTTTGATGGAAAAGATCATCATTGATCTGGGATACGCGATTATCGATGTGGAAGATGCAAATGTAACAGATAATATTTCCCTGCAGGAAGCGGAAAGATATTATATTCGAAACCGTTCTAAATATGCTGAAACAAAAAAAGTTAAGCTGGAATTTTTTCTCATATTCAAAGACGATTACAAAGATTCTGTTGAGATCACAGTTCAAGAACGCCTGAAAAAACTTTCGGAAATGGATTCTACCCTCACTTTGGAAGATATCGAAAAATTACGTTCCGTTTTTACTTTGGAAGAAGCAACCGAAAGAGCATTGAATAGCACCAGACAATTGTTATTTCAATGGTCGAATGACGTAGAAATTTTAATCCCTATTTTAGAAAGTCCATATCTTGAAATCGATGAGAAGATAGGAAACATTCCAAATGAAATTATTAAGCAAGCCTTCCAAATGCGAAAAGGAGAATTTTCTGAACCTATTGATATTGGAAAAGCTTTCATAGGTTTTAGAGTAAAGAATATCAAAACAGTAAAAAACCCCAACGAAACGGAAGTGGCAAATTTAGTTTGGAAGGATTTCCTGGAACAAAAGAAACGATCATTTTCCGATTACCGGGAATTTTTTGACAATAATATCGATAAATTTACTTTGGATGTTGCAGTTGTAAATATTGTCAATATCTCAGAGCCACCCAGATTTTCATCAATTACAAAGCAGGAATTCGTGGAAAATGTAAGAAGTTCTATCCAGGAAAACATCAACGATCCCTATATAGTTCAGGATGTTTTAGAAAAAAACGGACTGGCAGTGAACACCAGAATATTGTATCTGGAAACGTTTGAAAACAAAAACATTGTGGAAAATGTGATTTCAAATATGGTGAAAAATAATAGCACCTACGGTTTTCTTCCAACTACAGAAGGTTTGGTATTTTTCCAGGTTCTTTCTTATTTTCCCAGCTATATTCCTCGCTACGAGGACATTCGAGATCAGATGCCTAATTTCATTGCCATCTCTAAAACAGATACTACAGAATTTAGAGAATATTACAACGAACACAAAAAAGATTTCATGAGTCCAGACAGCTTGAAGTTGGGTGGAGTGCATTTTGATATTTCAACGATCGCCGATACTTTGAATATTGAAATATCTGAAGACGAATTGATGGAAGTTTATCAGAAGGATATCGATTCCTACTATCGCAAAAGATCAGTAAAATTTGATTTTATTTATGTGAAAGATGAAAATATGGCAGATAAGATCAATGATTATCTACTGCAGGGATACCCATTTTCTTTGCTAAAATTCAGTTTTGCCGAACCTTATCGAATTAAAAAAATAAATTCTGAAAAAAATGAAAATATCATTCTTGATGATCCGGTTCAATACGACGATTTGCCGCGAGTTCTACGCGAATCTTTATCACGCATGCTGGAAGGCAGTATCTATCAACCAGTTCATTTCGATCACGGCTGGTTCATTTTGAACAAGATCAAAGAATTTGGTGCTGGCATTATTCCTTTTGAAGAGATAAAACCAGAAATTGCAGAAGAGCTGAAACAAGTCTATGCAGAACAAATTGCCTATATGAAAGCCAAAACGATCTTCGATTCAACCAGCTATTATTCACATCTTTTCAAGTATTTAGAAGATAAGGATATCTTTGAAACAGAATACCAAAATGCAAACGATGATTTTGAAATTCTTGGTTCTTTACAAGAATACAAGCGTGATCTGATGCGGGTTTGGAGAAATGAAAAATTCAGCAGCATTATCGAAACTGAGAATGGTTTTGCAGTTATTTTTGTTCTGAAAAAACATTCAGCTTCTCAACAAACATTTGAAGAATCTCTTCCGGCTATAGAAAGCGTTATTGCCGCAAACAGCCGCTTTGAAAACGCAAAGGAATTTGTAAACGTTCTCAGAGATTCAATAATGAAGGGAGAAAATCCTGATGATCTAATGCTGTTTTTTGGAGGGTGGAAAAGAGCTCGTAATTTGAACTTATCCAGCACGATTCCAGGTGTAAACTTCAGCAAAGATATCATGACAGATATTATTAATCGGGAAGAAAATTATTGCAGTCCCGTGATTGCAATTAGTGAAAATCAACTTCTTTTCTATTATATTGAACGTTACGAAAAGCCTGATAATACTGACTTTGTGGAGAACAAAGAGAAGTTTAAAAGTAAATACATTGATAAAAGATATCACGATTGGCTATCGCAATATCGCGCAAAATTGAATATTGAGATTTTTAACTAATTTTCTGGGAGGATCAGTTTGAAAGATCGTAATTATCAAAATCTTTTGGATAATCTTTATGAAGGTGTGTATTACGTCGATCTAAATCGTAAGATCAAGTATTGGAGCAAAGGAGCAGAAAATATTACCGGATACAAAAGTGAAGAAGTAATCGGAACATATTGTGGTGAGCGTTTCTTAGCTCATACCGATCTTGATAATCATCCTCTTTGTGAAACCGGTTGTCTGGTTTTGCAAACCTTGCTGACTGGTACTTACTGTAAAACTGAAGCTTATCTTAAACACAAAAAAGGGCATCGAATACATGTTTCTGTGCGAGTTTCTCCCATGTACGATACAAAAGGGAATATTATCGGGGCTACTCAGATCTTTACGAATAATGATTATTATCTGAGCAAAAAAAGCGATGAAGAAGACGAATCTTATGCGCTGTATTATGATAAAATGACCAGACTTCCTACAAAATACAACATGAAATTGAAAATAAAATCAAAGATTCAAGAATTCCGTCGTTATGGTTGGAAATTCGGCCTTTTCTTATTGGAAGTCGATGACTTCGTAGAATATAAAAGGAAATTTGGTCCCGAAAAAACCGATGAATTAATATTGACGATAAGCAAAATTTTGAAAGCAGATCTTCGTCCTTTCGATATGCTCTCTCGCTGGCAGACAAATCAATTCATGATTTTGATGGTGAATTTGAAAGAAGAAAACTTGAAAATGCTGACAGAACGACTTAGAAAAACTATTAAAAAGAAAGGAATTCCAGGTGTCCAAAAAAACAAAGAAATGAGTTTTTCAATAGGAGCTACTATAGTTAGTGAAGGCATCACAATCGAAGAAATTTTAGATAAAGTATCAAAATTTAAAAATATCAGCCAGGAAAATGGTGGAGATATGGCCACAATAAATTTCTGATTGTGTTTTCAATGAAAGAAAATCTTAAAAGAAGTTTTGCAGCAGTAATATTCGATATGGATGGCGTTCTGCTTGATAGTGAACCGATCTATAGAAAAATTCAGGATAATTTTTTTGCTGAATTGGGCTTTTCAGTTTCCGATAAGGAATATGATGAATTCATTGGATTGGGGCTGGAAAATATGTGGAAGATGATAAAAAGTAAACGTGAAATTCCTTATGATATTCCCAAACTAATTACTATGAATAACCAAAAAATATTGGATTTCATCAAAGATTTGAATGATTTAAATTCCATGCCAAATCTTTTGGAATTCTTAGAAATATGTAAGAAAAATAAACTTAAAACTGCTGTTGCTTCCTCTACCAATTTACAAATAGTAAAAACGATTTTAAAGAAATTGGGAATTCATGAGTTTTTTGATGAGATAATTAGTGGTGAACAGGTCGAAAACAGTAAACCAGCTCCAGATATTTTTTTGCATACAGCTTATTTACTGAATATTCCTCCTGATAAATGTCTGGTTGTCGAGGATTCGGAAAATGGAGTTACGGCGGCAAAATCTGCCGGCATGTACTGTATTGGTTTCAACAATCCCAACTCTGGAAAAATGAATCTCTCCAGGGCTGATATTGTTGTAGATAATTTTTATGAAATAACAGGAATGTTCAAGCAATGAAAATACTACATGTATTAGCTCAAAAACCTGGAATGACCGGTAGCGGAATCTATCTGCAATCAGTTGTAAATGAAGCAGCAAAAAAAAATTACGAGCAAGCAGTCGTAATGGGAATTCATAAAGATGAATCTTTCGATTTCCCGCAAAATGTAAAAGTTTTTCCCGTACTTTTCGAAACCGAAGAATTGCCCTTTTCGGTAGTTGGAATGAGCAATATAATGCCTTATGAAAGCACACGTTATTGCGATATGAACGATGAGATGATTTCGTGCTGGAAAAAGGCATTTGGCAGGCAAATTGAAAGAGCTGTAAATAATTTGAAACCTGATGTAATCTTGTCACATCATCTCTGGATGCTAAGTGTTTTCGTAAAAGAGCGATTTCCACAAATTCCAGTAATAGCAATAACACACGGTACCGGTTTGCGACAGATGGAATTTGCTGAGGAAATGGGAAAATACGTAAGATCAGGATGTGATAAAATCGACCTTATTTTATGCCTGAATGAAATCCAAAAACAAAAACTGAAAGAAAAATATAGCCTTCCCGAAGAAAAATTTGTAATAACAGGTACAGGTTACGATTCCGATATTTTTTATTTAAACAGAAAACTGAAACCCGAAACTGTGAGAATGGTTTATGCTGGAAAACTTTCCCGAACCAAGGGTGTTTTTTCTTTGATGAATGCACTCCATAAAATAAAAATTGAAAATATTTTGATGAATTTTATTGGTTCTTCCGGTAAACATAATACGGTAGAACTTCTGGAAAAAAGTGCTGAAACCTTCCATTCGATAATTTTCAGTGGAGCCTTACCACAAACTACTCTGGCAAAAATATTCAGGAAAAGTGATCTTTTTATTCTGCCTTCCTTTTACGAAGGCTTGCCCTTAGTTCTCATTGAGGCAATTGCCTGTGGAATGAATGTGGTTGTTAACGACCTGCCGGGATTGCGCGAATTTTTGGGAGAAGAATATTGTGAAAGTCCTTACGTCAGTTTTGTTACTCTACCTCGTATGAAATCCATCGATGAGCCCTATAAAACCGATCTTGCAAAATTTGAAGCACTGCTGAAAACAGCTATCGAAACCCAAATCTATCATATTGCAGAACATCAGATAGCACCCAGAAACCTTATCGAAAAAACGGTTGGACGCTGGACCTGGTCGAAGCTCTTCAATAAAATTGAGACTCAAATAAATAAATTGGTATGAAGAAAAATCTTATTTTTTTCATATTGATATTTCCATTTTTTCTTTTTTCTCTAATTGATACTCTTTTCGTTCTAAATACCACCGATATTCACGGTCAAATTTTCCCATATGATTATTATCTGGATGAACCAGCTGATTATGGTTTGGCAAAAATTCATACGCTTGTAAAAAAATATCGCCGATCTCATCCAGATATTATTTTGTTGGATTCTGGAGATTTATTTGAAGGCTCTTTTTTTGATCATAAATATCTGGCTGAAAATCCTGATATAATTCATCCTTACATAAAAGCTTTTAATATGATGGGTTACGATGCTTTTACACCTGGAAATCATGATATAGAAACTGGCAGAGAAATTTATGGGACAGGCAGAGATGAATCTGGATTTCCCTGGTTGGCTGCAAATTCCGTTATTACTCCATGGCAGACTTATTTTTTACCCTATTTTATCAAAGAAATAAACAATATAAAAGTCGGAATATTGGGGATTTCAACTCCATCATTAAAAAGATTAAAGCAAGATGATAAACCTGAAATTTGTTGGATGGACATTGAAACTACATTAGAGGAATTTTTACCTGAATTACGATCTCAAGTCGATATTCTTATCGGATCATTTCATTTTGGTTTAGAAGAATTGGAAGCACTGCCAGACTTTGCCAACCAATTTGATGTGATGTTTGGAGGACATATTCATAGTACTATTCCAGCAATAAATGATACAATTATTACAACTTCTGAACCTGTACAGATTATTTCTGGAAATCATGCGAAGTCATTGGGAGTGGTAAAATTAGTTTTCCAAAAAACTGATGATACATTCCAAATTATCGAAAAATCTGCCTGGAATGAAAATATAAAAAATGAAGTTCCTGCACCAGAATTCCAAGTATTTCAGGATTATCATCAGGAAAAGATTGAATTTATGAATCAAACTGTGGGAATTATTCAAGATACACTTACGACCGTTTATTCTCGCAGGCAAGACAGTGCTGTCTTAGAAATGATTAACCATGCTCAAATGCAGTTTGCAGATTGTGATATTTCGTTTACTTCTTGCTTTGATGCATCATTAGTTTTTGCACCTGGAATAATAAATTACAAGGATATTTTAAGTCTTTACAAATATAAAAATAAATTGTGTGTTGTAGAATTAACAGGAAAGCAAATTAAGCAATATCTGGAATATTGTACCAATTATTTTCTTTGGCAAGATGATCAAATTCAGATTAATCCTGAAATGAAAGGTTATAATTATGATGTAGCTGAAGGTTTGAACTACGAAATTGATGTTTCAAAACCTGTTGGAAAGCGGATAATCAAACTTCAATTAACTGCAAATGATAAAGATCTTGTTCCAGAGAAAAAATATAAAGTTGCTATGAACAATTATCGAGCTTCAGGAGGTGGTGGACATCTAAAGAATATTGGAGCTGATCAAAATAATATTATTTCTACTTCGGAAAAAACGATTCCGGAAATCTTATTGGAATATGTTTCCAACAAAAATATTATAGAAAATGAAGTTGATTCGAATTGGTCTATTCTTCAATATTCAAAGTAATATTGACATTTTTTTTGGGAATAATATAATTTGTTAGTTGATTTTTTATTTTTATGAATACTTGATAAAGTGAGGTGTAAAATGAAACGAATTATTTTATTGGTTATGTTACTGTTGAGTTTATGCTTGTTTGGTCAAACCAAATTGAAAGAAAAAAATGAAAACAGCGAAGAAAAAGTAAAGAAAACTGAGCAAAAACAAGAAATCAACGAAGAAAAGAAAAAGGTAAAAAATAACCAACCAGGAAAAGAAAAAGATTCAAAACAAACAAGTTATCAAAAGACAAAGCAGGACGATGATGAAAAAGTCTTCTGGCAACAAAGCAAAAAAGGCAATCAGATCAAAACCGAGGAAAAAAGATACAAGAAACCTGTAAATGTAGATCAGATAAAACAAACAAAACAATGGAAACATCCTAATGCAGATTCCGAAATGAAACCTCTAAAATTTAAAAAACATCATCACAAACCTTTGATTAAAATTCCTCAACAGCAGGAAATTCACTATAATTCTTCGGTGGAATATCACTACACTATTCATCCTGTTTTTCTTTATCGTGGAATGTGGATAAGATATTATTTTATACATGATAACGGATTTTTTTTCTATAATGGTTATCCCTATTATGTTTATAACAATCATATTCATCGATATAGTTTTGATGATCAGGGATTTTATGATCTTGTAGATAGCGATACAGATGAAGTTTATGCAACTTTTTACGGAAGAAATTTAAAAGAAAGTTACGATAGAGCTGCAGAAATTCGAGACCTTATGAATAATGAAGAAGGCTATTATCGCTATTTCTGTGCTGAAAGATTTGAATACGATCCTGATTATTACTATGGCTGGGATCCTGCAGATTTTCCAGATTGGTATTGGGAGTAAAATAAATGGGTTCTCAACAAATTCTGCTTCTAGTTCTTGGAGCTATTATTATTGCTGTTTCCACAGCTGGAGCAATCGGTTTATTTAAGCAGAATTTAGTTTCGGAAAACAGAAAAGCTATCCTTTCGGATTTACAGCAAATGGCTGCTCATGCAAATGCCTATTACAAAGCTCCTCTCAATGTAGGTGGAGGCGGCAGACTCTGGGTTCCAAAGGTGAATGGAGTTTATCAGGGAAATCGTTGCGGTTTATGGCTCAATTATGCCGGTTATGAAGAACATAATTCCGGTGATACTTTCATCACTGATAATGGAACATTTTTGATGTGGATAAATTCTTATACAGATGATGTTCTGAAAATCGAGGGAACGGGAACTGAAATTGGAAGAGATGGAGAAAATCCAGTAAAAGCCAGAATGAAATTGACCGGAGCAACAGGTCAAATTGAATTTACGGTACTTAATTAAATAGTGGAATAACAAAAAAATGAAACAATTTTTGCTGGTTTGTATAGCTGTTATCATTCTCGTTGTGGCTATTGTAGGAATTACATGGTTAATTCAACAAGATATTGTACACGATAATCGTGAAGCCATGATAACCGATCTAAACAAAATGGCAAAAAGCGCTCTTGAATATTTCAAATCACCGGTTTATATTGGAGGTGGCGGTGGTAAATGGGTTCCAAAAATTGACGACGAATATCAAAAGGCAAGATTAAATTTATGGTTAACACACGCTGGATTTCGCCAACATACAACTGAAAACACCTTTATAACAAATAACGGCATATATGAAATGTGGTTAAGATCTTACGAAGATATTCTTTTAAACATCGAGGGAACGGGAATCGAAATTGGAAAAGATAATATTAATCCTGTTAAAGTACTACTTAAAATTTATGGACCTACTGGTGGTATATCAATAGAAATTTTAAATTAAGGAGGGGATAATGGATTCAAAAGAAGTTCAAACCGGTAAGAAGGAATTACCTTGGTACACTGTTACAATGTTGTTAACCGTGCTGGGAGCTATTTCGATATTTATGCTGTTCGGTGTTTATTTCTACAAAGAACATGGAATCGTTTTCTGGAGTATCATCGTATCCTGGATAACTATTCTCCTGGGAGCTACACTGGAAATCGGCAGACAGGAACGCCTTCGCAGAGATCTTAACAAACAAAAAAATAAAGAAATTGCCGAATTGAAACAGCAGATAGAAGAACTACAAACAAAATAGTTTGGAAGTTTTTATGAGTGAAATCATAAATCTGTCACCCAGAGAAACTAAAGATTTAATTGATAACAATATCTCAAATAAAGATTTTATCATTTTAGATCTTAGAAGTAAAGCTGCTTTCCAAAAAAAACACATACAGAATGCAGTACATTTAGATTATCATGCAGATGATTTTGATGATAATCTTGAAAATTTAGACATATCAAAAACATATCTAATTTATTGTGATGGAAATGCCAAAGCAAACATTACTTCTGAAATGTTGCAAGACCTTGGTGCAAAAAATATCTATAAGCTTGATGGTGGTATGATACGATTGTATAATGAATTTGATTTGTGAAAATTTTACGCAATGAATTAAATTCTTGCACAAAAAATGTAAAAAACTTAATTGGATAAAAAAAATATTTATTTGGTGAATATGAAAATTTCTAGAAAGTTGTTATTGGTACTTTTTATGATCATTTTCAAATTGGTTTCTGCCCAATTTGATCTTGATACTCTCAGTTTTAATTATAACAGCCTTCCAGAAAATGAAAAAGCTGAACTCTTGAAAGACGTTGGTTTGGGATATGTAAATTTGAACGATTATTCCAAAGCATTAGACTACTTCAACAGTGCTTTAAAGATCTACAAAAGCACAAATGATGAATCCGGGCTTTCTGATATTTCCAATCATCTTGGAACGATACACAATAAATTGGGAACATACGAAAAAGCATTAGAATTTCATTTTGAATCCTTAAGGATCGATGAGAAACTGCAAAATAAGCAGGGTATCGCTCAATCGCTCAATAATATTGGGATCGTCTATCAGAATTTGAAAAAATATGCCGAATCTTTGGAATATTACAATCATGCTCTTCAAATAAATTATGAGATCGATGATCTTGATGCTGCCAGCAAAACATTAAACAATCTTGGAAATATTCTGCTTTCATTAGAAAATTTTAGTCAAGCTCTGTCATATTATCAAAGATCCCTGACTTTAAAAGAAGAATTGGAAAATGAATATGGAAAAGCAATCACCTTGAATAATATTGGAATGGCATATCAAGGGTTAAACAGCTTTAACCAGGCTATGCAGAATTTTGAAATGTCACTTCAGATCATGAAGAATTTAAACGATTCACATGGAATGGCTTCTTCTTACTACCATATTGGTCTATTGTATTACCAACAGAATAATTATTCATCTGCACAGAATTACTTGGATAGTGCGCTTAGCTATGCCATTATGGGAAATGAATTAAACATCCAAAAGAATTGTTATAACCTTCTGGCAAGAATACACGCCAGCAGAAACGAATTTGAACAAGCCTATAATAGCTTCAAAATGTACGTAGACATGAAAGATGCTCTTTTCACCGAGCAGAACAATCGAAATATTACTGAAATGAAAATTCGCTATGAAACCGAAAAGAAAGAAACAGAAATAAATTTATTACAAAAAACCGCAGACCTGCAGAATTTCATGGTAAAGCGTCAGCAGATATATTTGATCATCTTTGTAGTAGGATTTGTTATTCTTGCAGTATTAGCATTTTATGGATATGCTCAATATCGTCTTAAATCTCGTTCATATAAAATTATTGAAGACCAAAATAAGCAACTGAAGGAAGTCAATGATCAAATTAGAAAACTATCTAAAACAGATGCACTCACCAAACTCTTGACCAAACAGGATATACTTGAAAAGATAAATTATGAGGTTGTTCGTTTCAAAAGAAACAAGAAAACTTTTGTTTTAGCACTTTGCGATATAGATAATTTGCAATCAATAAACGATCGTTTCACTACAGATTGCGGTGATCTGTTATTGAGATCGATCGCAGAACTGGTTCGAAAAAGATTGCGTAGTCAAGATCATATCGCTCGTTGGACTGGAGGAAGTTTCTTGATCTTGCTTCCTGATACCGACTTAGCCGGAGCCAAAGTAGCAGCAGAAAAAATTCGCAGAGAGATCAAGAATTTCGAGATGATTTACGGTAGATATACAGTTAAATCCACAGCAACCATCGGAATTAGTTCTTACGCTTCTACAGAAGATATGGAAACATGTTTGAAGAATGCGGATAAAGCATTACATTATGGAAAGAAGAATCACAAAAACTGTGTAGTTGCTTTTGAAGAATTGAAATAATTTTATCATACAATATCACTTTTTTATTGACACTAATAACCCCGATTTTGTTCTGTCCTTTCTATCAAATCAGGATTTAATGTTATTCTGATTTTGTGGCGGGATAGCTCAGTTGGTAGAGCAGAGGCCTGAAAAGCCTTGTGTCCCCAGTTCAAGTCTGGGTCCTGCCACCATTTTTTTTATTTATACTTATCATCCTTTCCTAATAACAAATATCACAACTGTTTAATATACATATTTTGCAACAACTTACACAAATTTATTAATTGACTGCTTTCATAATTTTTCTGAAATGAGAGTTAGAAAAAATATTTGAAGGAGAAGCCTATGGCTGAAGAAATGAAAATAGGATGTGCACGACCAACTGGAGGACCTATTGGAGAAAAGAAAGCTGATGAAATCAAAGAAAAAACTAAGAAGAAAGATGAAGGGGGAAATATGATCAAGGTTGGACAAAAAGCACCGGATTTTACAGCGCCGGCGTATCAGGATGGAAAATTTATTAATATCAAATTATCGGATTATCTTGGAAAATGGGTTGTACTTTGTTTTTATCCTGGTGATTTTACTTTCGTCTGAGCTACCGAAGTTTCAGCAGTTGCTGATAAATATCCGGAATTTCAAAAATTGGGAGTAGAAGTTCTATCTATGAGTGTAGATAGCGTTTTTGTTCATAAAATGTGGAACGAAACTGAACTTTCCAAAATGGTAGATGGTGGGGTTCCTTACCCAATGTTGAGTGACGCAGGAGGTAAAGTTGGAACTATCTATGGTATTTATGATGAAATAGGTGGAGTTGAAACACGTGGTCGTTTTATCATTGATCCTGATGGAGTTGTTCAGGGTTTTGAAGTGCTTACTCCGCCTGTCGGCAGAAACGTGAATGAAACTTTTCGCCAGATTCAAGCTTTTCAACTGGTGAGAAAATCCAAAGGTACAGAAGCTACTCCTTCCGGTTGGAAACCCGGAAAAATGACCTTAAAACCCGGCCCTGATCTGGTGGGAAAAGTTTGGGAAGTATGGACAACTGACAAAGCATTTGATTAGTTTTACATCAAAATAGTTTATAAGAAAACAGCCTTGAAACTTCGGGGCTGTTTTTTTTATTAGAAAACTTTGTCTAAAACTAATTGACACCTGCAGGTATAAAATTTTCTATTTGATTAGGAAATTTTTGTGAAAGAGTAGAAATGAGAATAATTGATAATGTAAGCTATAGAAAAATATTTTATACTTGTTTGATTTTAATTTATCTCATCCCGTTACTTTCTAGCGTTCAAGTAGAATCATCATACATTGAACCTGAATTAATAACTGATTTTGAAAGGATTGAGATATTATTGGAAGATGCTGAAACTACAAGGGAAATTGATCCTCAAAAAGCCATAGAAATTGGAAATCAGATATTCAATTTAGCAAAAACTATCCATTCAGACTCACTACAAATAGAAGCTCTTATCTCACTATCAGCATCCTATACAAGACTTGGTAATTATTCTAGAAGTAATGAAATTGGCAATAAAGCTTTAAAGAAATCTGAAGAAATCAAAAACAATTTTTTGATCTCAAAAACTTTAGAACGCTATATTTTCAACTCTATTGTTTACAATGATTTAACAACAGCTTTTGAAAAAAGTTCTTATCTTCTAAAAGTAAATTTCGAGAAGAGTAATGAATTTGTTGGTTTAGCATACAAATATTTTGGTGATATTTTTTTTAAAATCAGAAATTATGAAAAAGCTCTTGAATATCATAAACTATCCTTAGAGTTTTTTCAGAATAACAAGCATAAATCTGAATATATCCTGAAAAGTAATATTGGTTATCAATATCAAGAAATAACCTCCATTGGCATGGATTATCAAGAAAATGGAGAACTAAACAAGGCTTTAGAATATTTCTTTATCTTACTTGATATAACTACACAGGAAGATGTTTACAGCAGAGCAAGAGCTTTAAATCATATTGGAGTAGTCTACATTATTCAGGAAAATTTTGATAAAGCACTTGAATATTGTGAACAAGCTTTGCAATTATTCAAAATTGAAAACAAACTCCATAGAATGGGTAATATATATAACGATTTAGCCAGAATATATTTTTTAACAGGTGATTTTCAAAAGGCTTTAGAATACAATCTAATCTCTCTGGAAAATAGAAAATCACTTAATCTTACAATTTTAGTAGCCAGTTCATACAGAAATATTGCAGACAATTATTTAGATTTGGAAAATTTCGATGAATCTGAACGATACTATAAATTAGCTTTGAACGATGCAACTAAGATGAATGACCTTGTTTTGCAGAAATATGTTCATGAAAAAATGGCTAAATTATTTGAAGAAACAAACAATTTTGAAAGATCTTTAGCACATTACAAAGATTATCTTAGTTTATATAAAGTTCTATATGATCAAGATCTTCAAACTAAGATGGTTAACGAACAATTCAACCTTGAAATCACAACGATAGAACAGGAGAATCAAATATTAAAAAAAACTAATACAAACTTAAATCAGGAAGTCTTAAAAACTAAAAAAATAAGTTCATCTTTGATGTATGGATTGATCTTAGCTTTGGTCACTTTGATCTTCGCAATAGTCATTTATTATGATAAGAGAAAATACAGTAGTAAACTTGAACGTGAAGTTGCTGAGAAAACAAAAGAACTTAACAATTCAAGATTGGTTCTGAAAAACATTGGTAGTGAAAAAGATCAGCTTCAATCTGAGATGTTGAATCTCAGATATACTTTTGAAAACCTTTTTCAAAACCTGGGAGAAGGAGTTGCAATTATTTCTTCAGATGAAGAATTTTTATCGGCAAATCCTGCTGCTGAAAATATTTTTGGTATGAAATCCATGAATTTGAATGGAAGAAATTTAAATGAATTCATAAGCTTGGAAGAGAAAACAAAAATTCAGGATAAAATCTTAGATTTTTCTGATAATAAAATATTATCCACCGAATTAACAATAAAAAGACAAAAGAACGACGAAAGATATTTAATTTTAACAGCAACTCCAATTACAAATAGCGACGGAAAAGTAATTTCAATTTTGGGTATTTTCAGAGATATCACCGAAAGAAAATTAGACGAAGATAACAGAAAAAGAATGCTCAAGAATAATCTAATACTTCTTCATGAACTAGAGCATCGAGTAAAAAACAATCTTCAACTAATTTATAGTATTGCCGGATTGCTTTCAAATTACACCAAGGAAAATCCAAATCTTCTGCTAAAGAAATTTAAGAGCTTGATTTATGTTATCGTACTGATGCAAGATTTAGTCCTTCCAGAAGACAAACACATAATAGACTTATTTAGCTTTATTAATTCTATTTATACAAATCAATTATCCATGATTCCAAATTCCGCTATTAGAATTAAATTCATAAATGAAGTAGAGATAAAAGAAATTAATATAAATTATGCTACTCCACTGGGAATGATTATAAACGAGTTAATATCAAATTCCATTATTCATGGTTTCAAAGATAATAAAGAGCCCAAAATCATCATCAAATTCTATTCCATAGATGAAAAAAACATATTGGAATATTTCGATAACGGAATTGGTTTAGATAAAAAAATTAATATTTCGAATCCGGACAGTTTCGGTTTTAATCTTATTAACTTGCAGGTTCGGCAACTAAAGGGAAAATTGGAAATAGAAAGTTCAAAAGGTTTTAAGTTAAAATTGACATTCAAAAACTTGAACTTGAGCACGTATTCCGTGATCAAATAAAACTAGTGTCATGTCAAGCTTGACAAGTCGCAAGGGATGAGAATAATTGTCTCACAAAAGTGAGGTGATTATGATAAAGTACAGAGTGACGCTAAGCAAGGCAGAACATGAAGAACTTGAGACTATTGTTAGTAAAGGC
>JAIPJH010000018.1 GCA_021734245.1 Candidatus Cloacimonadota bacterium
TTAATTATTTCCTGCAAAAACTTCAGATAACGTTTGATCGGTTGATACTCTGGAAATTTCTGGTAAAATTCAGTACTTTGCCTTAATTCTATCGACATAAATCGGGCGATGTGTGGTTTTTCTGTAAAAAGTTTTACATGATAATCGAAGAATTTTGTCAATCGGGCTACATAGCTGTCTTCTTCCTGGAATAGAGATTTTAATTCTTCCAATTTACCGGCTATCAGCTCATCGAAAGATCGTATCAACAAGTCATCTTTGTTATTGAAATAAAGATATACTGTGCCATCTGCTACACCAGCCTTTCTTGCAATGTCGCTGATTTTAGTTTTATGAAAACCTTTGATCGCAAAAGTTTCGATAGCAGCATCAATTATTGATTGCCGTTTTCTATTCTTCTTTTCAACCACCTTTTCAGATTGTTTTCTTATCATTCCTTCCTCCACTGAATCTTATTCAATAACGTCAAAAATGAATCTTCATTCAGGCTGTCAACCAGAATGTGAAAATAATAAAAAAGAAGGAAGACTTTCATCTTCCTCCAAAAAAATTGAGATAAAATATTTTATTTATGTTTCATTGGCAAAAGATTTGCGTGAGAAATCCACTTCCAGCCCTCTGGTGTTCTGCTGAAAACAGAAAGCCTGGCAGACTTCTTGTCATAAGTTTCCCCTTCGATGGTTTCTTTGACATGTACAAAATAGGCGACATTCATAGTATTTACATTTTTTGTAATGACAAAATCAGTTAGTTCAAAATCTCCCATATTCAAGCCTTTAACAAGTTCGATCTCATCTGCTTTGTTTCTGGTTCCATCAGCATGAATCGATTGAAAAGCGGGATCTAAAACATTATCCAAATAATCGATATTACCTGTTTTCATCGCATTCCAAACTTCTTTTACCAATACTTCACCATCGATATCTTCAGGTTGATTATCGCATGCAATAAAGCCTAGAGCAATAGCGAATGATATCAAAATGATCGGTAAAATTTTCTTCATAACACTCCCCTTACTTTTTATCGTAAATATAAAAAATAAATCCATACGAGAAAAACTCTGTTGATTTTTCATGTCAAGTAACAAAAAAACCTGCCGGTATAAATTTCCAGCAGGTTTTGTTCTAATAGTTGAAAATTCTATTTGAGTAATATCATTTTTCTGGTTTCTGAAAAACTACCAGTTTTAAGCTGATATAGATAGATCCCGGATGACTGAGATTCAGCATTCCATTCGAACTGATGAGTTCCACTATCAAAAGATTTAGATTGTAATAGCTGTCCGTTTGAATTGTAGATTGTCAATTCACCAGTATCGCCATCTGCAATCTGGAAGGAAATCTCTGTTACAGGATTAAATGGATTGGGATAGTTTTGATCTAATGAATTTAAACTTGATAATATATTTCCGGTTCCAACAGCAATTACTTCTATATAGTCAACACGAGTTCTTGTATCTGTAATTGTACCATCACTTACAGTAAGTGAAACAGTATATAAACCACCTTCGCTATATATATGTACAGGATTTTGCTCGTCACTGTCAATCGAACCATCGTTATCAAAATCCCATTCCCAGGATGTTACAGGTCCAATTGAGTCATCACTGAACTGTACTTCCAGAGGAGAATTTCCAGAAAGAGGATCAGCATGAAAATCTGCTACAACTCCTTCGCCAACTGTAATATAATCTATTTTTGTTTCTGTATCGGAATTAGCTCCATCTGATACAGTTAAAACAACTGTGTAAATTCCAGTTGTGGTATATTCATAAACTGGGTTTTGTTCATCGCTGTCAATTGAGCCATCATTATCAAAATCCCATTCCCAGGAAGTTACATTCCCAGTAGAAAGATCTGTAAAAGCTACTTCCAAAGGAGCATATCCAGATTGCGGATCAGCACTGAAATCAGCATCTAAATCTGTTTCAACTACGATGTAATCTACTTTTGTTTCTGTATCAGTGGTAGATCCATCTCCTACTGTTAAACTAACAGTATAAGTGCCAACGACATCGTAAATATAAGTTGGATTTTCTTCGCTACTGTCAATCGAACCATCATTGTCAAAATCCCACTCCCAACTTGTAATATTCCCAGTAGATTCATCGGTAAAGTTAACTTCTAAAGGAGCATTTCCGGTTAAAGGATCGGCAGAAAAATCAGCCACAAGCGGAATCGTATCGATCAAATCATCCGGAGTTCTGGGGTTAAGACCATATTCATCATAGCTATAATCTAAACAACCAATAATTTCCATCCATTCCATACCAACTGTAATTACAATCGGTGGAGTTACAGAATCCAAATAGAAGAAACCATCGTCTACCTGGCATTCTCCACTGCCGTCATCAACATACCATTCTCCATAATTATTTTGTTCTGCAGTAACTACTACATTGGAAACTGAAACCAAGCAACCTTCATACGGCTCAGCCAAAGCTGGCACAACCAGATCTAAAGTTGTAACCTGTAATGGATCGGGTACTGGATTTCCTGAACTTAAAACTGTAATTGTACAATATCCTAGCTCAGTCAATCCGTAATATTCAGATACAGTTCCCGTAACTTCTACTTCATCGCCCAAAGCAGGTCCAGCAGTATAATCGTAAACATAAATTCCATGCCAAGCTCCACCACCTGGATCACTCATGAAGAATTTATTATCCTGATTGTAATTTTCTCCTGTCACAATTCCTGTTACGGTAACTATTTGTCCATCCATTGGTGATGGATATGTTCCATCAGGACCAGGATCAGTCGTATACTGGATATCGTAAATGGTTGTAGCAAAAGCAGTAGAAACAAAAATTAAAAATAATAAAAACATGATTTTTTTCATTATAACCTCCTTGGTTAGAAAGCAAATTCAGGCAATTTATGTCAACGCAAAAAACTGAAAAACCTATGAACATTCTTCACAATCGTGATATTTACATTGATCAAAATATAGTTTAATAATCCCTTGCTGATTTATTGCTTTTCGGTTAACAATTTTTTTATATGGATCCGGCAGGAAGTTTTCCATAAAATTCGTAATGTAATTTTTGGGAAGTCCAGGATATTTTTGATAAACTTTTAAAATATTTTGTTCGAGATCAGCATAGCTCTTTTCTTTGGCATAAACTATGATAAGCGGCAAAATGATATTTACAACAATTGTATCGATCCTGGTTTTTCCCAACTTATACTTTTCGGGAAGAAAATCGGGAGTTGTTTGAAAATAGTTATAATTCTTCTTTTTCAATTCGGATAATTTGAAATTAGCAATGCTGAAGGAAAATAGCTTTAGCACCTCCTTAAATATTGAAGTTTCCAAACTTCTGTATAAAATCTCTACGACTTGTAAAATCCTGATCGCCGGGTGATTTACAGGGCGAATTCGAAACAGTTTCCAATTTATCGGAATCTGGTCTGGATTTAATTTCATTTCGTGAAACAAATCTATCCATTTATTTTTTAGTTCAAGCGGGAACGTGGAAGGCAGGTGGTTTATAAGATCTGAAGAACACAGATATAATGCAATTAAATGATCCTTCTTCATTCCATCAGTATATAATTGCTTAATTTTTTTATACGGAATCTTCATCGCTAACTGGATCATCTGATATTTGTTTTTGCTATAACCAAGTGATTCCAGCAAACCTTGATATAGCAATTGTTCGAAATCGGCAAAATAGTGTTCAGCAGTAAATCTTTTAATTTTTTTATAAAATCTTTCGTTTCCAAGTTCAATCAGGAATGATCTAAATTTTTCCTGATTCATATTATTGATCAATCGGCAGGATTTCGAAATGGTTTGCTTATTTTTACCTAAATATTTTTTGGTCAGTTTATTGATATCCTGGTTCAAAAAATCTTTCAATTCCAGAATTTCAAACTGAGTTCCATCTTCGTTGAAATTGAATTTATATTGCCCGTTGTGTTCATACACCACCTGTAAAATAACTGAATTGAAAGCAGGATTTTCATGATGCTCATGAACCTTCCAATTATAAGTTTCCAATTCGATCTCTACATCTCCTCTCATAACTTCACCATCAATTTCTATGATTGCATCTTTGAAATCGGGGCCAGAATCTGTATTCCACCTTCCAGGAAAAAGAATCTTCATTTTTTTATGGGAAATTGTTGTTAACTCTTCTACAATGTGCTGAGCATCCCAGATGTGATATAAAAAACGTTCAGTTAAATGCATAAAACCTCCAAAAAGAATAATAAGAAGATATTCCACTGCATTTTTCAGTAGAAATTATGTTTCAGCATGATGATAATTTATCTACACATCTGTTCTGCATTCTTTAAAAAACAGAAAAATGCAGAACATCTCCTCCTTAAACTGAGAAGATAATTTTTCTACCTCGAAGTAAGCATCGAGGATTTTCTGATCAATAGATAATTCTGTTATCTATGAGTTCTTTTATTTCCTGTGCTATTGACATGCTGGCAGTTAAACCAGGTGATTCAATTCCAATGCAATTTATAAAATTTGGATAGCCTTTTTCCGATTCGTCTTCAATATAGAAATCTCTGAAATCATCATTTTCAGCTTGCAGTTTCGGCCTGATTCCAGCATCATCTGGATGCAGAGTTTCAGGATCGATATCGATATATCTTTGAATTGCCTTAATAAAATCATCCTTGTGTGTATCGTCCATCATATAATCGAGTTCATCTACATAATAAGCGCTGGGACCAAATCTAACTTCTCCCATCAAATTTATCGTAAGGTGAATTCCCAGAGAAATTCCCCTGGGATCGGGAAGAGGATAAATGAGGTGTTTTATTCCTTTCAGATTGGAAGACTTGAAATATTCACCTTTGCACCAGTGCAATTCCAGTTTCTGGCGACGAATATTTATTCCAACCATGTCTGCAATTTCATCGGAAAATAGTCCAGCACAATTGATGATCGTATTTGCTTCGAAAGCTTCTCCATTTTCGAAATTTACCAGATAACCTTCATCCAGCGTATCGATTGTGATAACTTCCATATCATAAACAATAAACGCACCTTTTTTCTCAGCTTCGCTTTCCAGTCTCTGCATCAATTTGTGTGTATCTATTATTCCTGTGGAAGGTACATGAAGAGCTGCTTTTGCCTTTATATCTGGTTCAAGTTCATAGCATTCTTTCTGAGAAATAATTTTAAGATCTTTTACACCATTTTTCTCACCATTGGCTTTAAGTTTTTCCAGTTCAGGGATTTCTTCTTCGGTAGTTGCCACTACAAGTTTCCCGCAGTTATCGAATGGAATATTGTGCTGTTTGGCAAAATCATAGATCATTTCCAAACCTTGAACACAATGGATAGCCTTTTTGGAATTCTGCGGATAATAAATTCCTGAATGCAGTACTTCGCTATTTCGGCTGCTGGTGTGCCTGCCATAAGTTTCTTCCTGTTCTACCAGAACAACATCCTCATATTCTTCTGCCAATGAATTTGCAACTGCCAAGCCTACAACTCCACCACCGATGATCAAAATATCAACTTTTTCCATTTCTCACCTCAATCTGAAATATTCATATTATCAATCAGTCTTGTATTTCCTATAAAAACTGCTAAAACTATTCTGGAATTCTTTTCTGCTTTCTGCTGCGATTGCAATGTATTCGGATCGATAACTTCAATATAATCAATTCTACCATCGTTATTTTCGATCAAATTGCGCATTTCAGCAGCGATATTATCGACATCGCAAATCCCATCCTTGAACATTTTACGAGCCAGCAGAAGCGATTTATAAAGGCATAAAGCCCTTTTCCTTTGCTCAGTATTCAAATATTTATTCCTGGAACTCATAGCAAGCCCATCATTTTCACGAATCAGCGGACAGCCAATGATCTCAGTTCGAAAATTCAGATCACTACCCATCTGCTGCAGAACTTTGAGCTGTTGAAAATCCTTTTCTCCCATGAACATAAAATCGGGATCGATAATATTCATTAATTTAGTGACAATAGTTGTAACGCCGCGAAAATGATTTTTGCGTGATTTTCCACAAAGAACTTCAGTAAGATCATCTACAATTACCCAGCTTTTATAACTTTTTGGATACATCATTTCGTTGGTTGGGAAGAAAACGTAATCGACTGCTAATTCAGTCAAGAGTGAAATGTCTTTATCAAAATCACGCGGATAGCTGCCCAGATCTTCGTTGGGACCAAATTGTGTTGGATTTACATAAATACTTACAACAACAATATTCGATTTCTGTTTGGCAGCTTTGACCAAGCTTAAATGCCCTTCATGAAGGTAACCCATCGTAGGAACAAATCCGACTTTTCCTGTGGAACTTTGCCTTGCATTTCGCATTTCTGCGATGGATCTTATCACAACAGGTTTTTTGCTCATTATTTTTCCAAAGTAATAAATTTCTGGTTTAAATCGTCTTCAATTATTAAAATTTTTGCTTTATGATTTTTCATTTCTTCTTCATTCAACTGCCCGAAATTTACGATTATAACTTTATCATCCAGGCTAACTAATCGCGCCGCAGCACCGTTCACACCAATTACACCCGAACCAGCTTCACCTTCTAAAATGTAAGTAGCAAAACGGTTACCGTTGCTGATGTTGTAAACTTCCACTTTTTCATTCGGTTTCATACCGCTGGCATCCAGAAGATTTTTATCGATTGTGATACTTCCCACATAATTCAAATCTCGCATTGTTACATGAGCTCGATGAATTTTTGACAACAACATTGTTCTCAGCATTTTACCTCCTGCAGTGTTTTGATGAACTTAAGATAGGCATCATCACTCACTGCAAATCAAAAACTAATTTATTGATTTTATTATTTAAATGTCCAGATTTTTTTTGAGTGATTCTTTTGTAAACTTGTTTTTAGTTATTCTTCTATTTGCCAGGAAAGCGCTGCTGTTTGTCCTTTCTTCTCATTAACTGTTTGAAGAATAATTGCTCCGAAGATAAAGAAAAAGAGAACAGATAAAATTGCCCAGCGTTGATCACCAGTAATACGGGAAATTTCACCGTAAACCAGAGGTCCCAGAATTGATGCAATCCTGCCGGTAACAGAATAAAAGCCGAAGAATTCTGCCATTTTATCTTTTGGAGTAAGAAGTGCCAGCATCGATCTGCTGCTGGATTGACTGGAACCGATGGCAATTCCTGCCAGTATTCCTACTAAGTAAAATTCGTTTATCGATTTGCACAAAAATGCCCAGATCACAACAGCTATCCAAATGAGTAATGTGATTGTTATTGTTTTTTTTGCTCCGATTTTATCTAAAACATAACCGAATGTGAATGCTCCGATCATGGAAGTGATATTGGCGATGATAAAATAATTAATTAACTGTTTGGAACTCATATCAAAACGGGTAGATCCATAAATTGCAGCAAAACTAATGACGATGATAATTCCATCATTATAAATAAGATAGCTGATGATGAATTTGAGAAGTTCTCGAAAATTGCGAAGACTTTTCAGGCTTCGATGAATACGTTTGAAAGCTGTTTTGAAATAATTGGTTCGTTTGGAAGGTTTGCGAATTTCTTTTAATAATATAAAAGTGGGAATAGCAAAAATCCCGAAAAATGCTGCAACTGTAGGAAAAACAAGCGGAGTCCATTTATTGTGAACCAAAGGAAGAACGATAAGAAGAGAAATCATTCCACCAATATAACCAACAGCCCAACCCCAGCCGGAAACCTTCCCCATATTTTCTCGATTCGTCACGTCGGGAAGAAGTGCATTGTAAAAGACGTTTCCACTGTTGAATCCAAAATTGGCAATAATAAAGAAAAGCATTCCGGTAAAAATATCTCCGGCTCGTACAAAATAAAGAAGTGCTGTAAAAATTACTGTTAAATAACAATTAAAAAAAAGAAATCTTTTTTTGGCTCGGGAAAAATCGGCAACAGCACCAAAAATGGGAGCAGAAACAGCTACTAGAAGCATCGAAATACTGACAGCTCTTCCCCACATTGCAGTTCCCAATTCACCTTGATTTACAACAACTTCCTTGAAAAATACACTGTAAATAACTGTTACTATAATAGTGGTGAACGATGAATTAGCAAAATCATACATGATCCAGCCGAAAATGTTTCTATTCATTTTCATCTGTTTGTTCCAGATTTATTTCTGCTAATTCAAAAGATTGGTAATTGATTTTATTTGGTGTAGCAATGAATATCTGATGTTCTTCATGCAGTAAATTCATGATCTGTGTTGAACGTTCTTTATCAAGGTCAGATAACACATCATCAAACATCAAAATGGGAGTTTCATCAGAATGCCTGGCAATAAGTTTGGCCTGAACCAGCCGAACAGCAATTGCCAGAGAACGCTTTTGTCCCTGAGAGCCGAATTGACGCACAGGATGATCATCGATCATCAATTCGATATCATCCAGATGCGGTCCACTCAAACTTCTTTCATAATGAACTTCCTGCTCCACACTGTCTTCCAGATGCTCCTGAAGTGATGTTTCTAAATCATCACCATTTTGAGGGAACGAATATTTATATTTTATGGAAAGCTTATCTCTATTATCGCTGATCTGATGATAGTATTCCTGCAAAACAGGAATGAATTCTTCCAGATAAATTAATCTCTGTCTAATTATTTGAACTGCCAAATCTACAAACTGATTGTCCCAGATTCGCTTTTCATGAGGATCAAATTCGCTTTTAAGAAGTGCATTTCTCTGTTTTAGGATTCGATTATAATCTCTGAGATTTGTAATATAATCAAAAGAATATTGCGAAACAGCCTGATCTATAAAACTTCTTCGATAAGAAGGTGGCCCGCCTGTAATATTGATATCAACAGGAGAAAAATAAACTACTTTTAGATATTTATAAAGATCACTAATACGGGAAATTGTGTTGCCATCTATTTTTATTATTTTTTTCGTTCTATCTGCTGCAGCTTCGAAAAGATGTTCTTTTTGGGAAAATTTAAAGTTACCTTCTAAACGAAAAAATGCTTTTGAAAAGTTGATCAGTTCAGTATCTTTACTGTTTTGAAACGACTTTCCAAAAGCAAAATATGCTATTGCTTCCAGCAGGTTGGTTTTTCCGATTCCATTTCGTCCAAAAATCAGTGAACCTTCTGCAGGAAAATTAAAATCACACTCTATAAAATTTCTAAAATTAGTTAACTTTAAATATTTAATTTCCAATTAATAAAACCAATTGATCTCAGATCCTTTCGCAATTATGACAAACGTAAAGGCATCAACAAAAATCTGGCAAAATAACGTTCGTCTGTATCTGTATTGAAGAAGAGTGCTGGTTCATTTGATTTCCCCATGCGAATTTCAATAAAATCAGATTCGAGAACGTTCAAAATGGAATTGAGATATCGATAGTTGAAAGCGATAACAAGGGGTTCACCGGAATAATTGAAATCTTCCAGATTTTCGTTTGCATCTCCTTCTTCACGTTTGGTTGAACTTATCGAAAAAGCACTTGTGGAAATATCGAATTTTACCTTAAAAGTATCTTCGGAAGCAAGCAGGGAAACCCTTTTTACAGCATCTTTTAAAATACTTTTCTTTATTTTTAGAACGTTATTATTATTAGCTGGAATTGCTTTAGTATAATCAGGAAATCTTCCTTCAATAATATGGGTGAAGATCGTATAATTGCCATAAGAGAACATAACTCTGTTCGATTCTATCAATATGGAAACATCAGGATGATCTTCATTGAAAACTTTGTCTAAAAACAAAAGGCCTTTTGTAGGAATTATCTGCTCTATTTGTTCTGGAATATCAACCTGATTGTTCAAATTGAATTCAGCGATCTTTTTACCATCGGTAGCAACCATGAGTTGTTTATCGGGCATGATCTTCCAATAAATTCCGGTAAAGATGGGTCTATTGATCTCTGTGGAAACAGCAAAATGAGTATTATCGATCATCTTTTTGAACAACTTGGCATTCATTTTAAATATATTGTCCAAATTCTTTTGCGGAACAAGCGGGAATTGACTGCTTTCTGCACAATGAAGATTGTATTTAACATTACCGCACATTATTTTCAGATTATCTTCTTCCAACAGGAAATGAGCCATCGAATCGGGAAGAACATTGATCATATCATTTAAATTTCGGGCAGAGACAGCAACTTTTCCGCCTTCAGTAATATTTGCTTCAAATTGTGCAACTACAGTAATTTCAAGATCTGTGGCTGTAAATTTTATATTATCTGCTTTCTCATCTGCTTCGATAAGATAATTTGTAAGGATCGGCATTGTGTTTTTGCTGGGTACGATTTGATATAAATGTTGAATATTGGAAAGCAACTTTTGTTTTTCAATAGAAAATTTCATTTCTCCCTCTTTTTTACAAGATTAAAATAAAAGAAAAGCAAGAGCAGTTAAGGAGCTCTTGCTTTTATAAGAAATTAAAAACTACTTAACTGCGTCTTTCAGTTTTTTACCTGCTTTAAATACTGGAACCTTACGTGCTGGGATTTGAATTTTAGCTTTTGTTTGTGGGTTAACGCCAGTTCTAGCATTTCTTTTGTTTACTTTAAAAGTTCCAAAGCCAACAAGAGAAACCTTGTCGCCTTTTTCAAGTGCTACTGTAATTCCATCAATTACAGAGTTCAAAGCTTGGTTTGCAGCTTTTTTGGTAATACCTGCTTCTGCTGCAATTTTTGCGATTAAATCTTGTCTGTTCATCAATTCCTCCTTTATTTTTTGGGTCTCAAAACACCTGTCGAGTAATTGGATTGGAGCAAAATCTTGTCAATTAAAAAATTTCTTAAGAAGCCCATTTGAAGCGCATTACAGCAATTTTGAGATCACTTTTCTGGTTCCAATCCAGTTGCCTGTACGACGTAATCTTATGCAACGCAACATGTTAGAGATATTAGGATGCAAATCTATATTAACAAATAAAATTCTTCAAAAAAATGCAAAAAATCCTAAACCTGCATCATTATTGACTTTCAGTGATTTCCGGTTTTTCATCCTGGCTTTCTTGAATAGAATTTGTTTTGTCACTTTCTGTTGAAATTGTGTTAGCTTCCTTTTTGATGCCAATCAGTTCGAATACTTTAACAGGTATAGATTTACCTTTCACGGTCGCTTCATCTACAAATTCAGCAATAATCTTATCTGAACAGAGATTATATGTTGATTCACTGATGAGAATGTTATTCCTGGTTTTGTAATTCCTGGTAAGAGCTTCAATGCGAGCTCCTGCGTTCATATTATCACCAATTGCGGTGTAATCGAAGATTTGTTCTGAGCCAAGATTTCCGACGATCATTGTACCGCTGTTTAAGCCGATACCAATATCAACAGGATCTCTTTTTTCAGCTATCCATTTTTCTTTCAGCTCATTCATTTTCAAGCGCATTTCAATTGCTGCTTTACAAGCTCGGAAAGCATGATCTTCCAAGGGTACAGGAGCACCAAACAATGCAATGATTTCATCACCCACGAATTTATCCAGAGTTCCTTGATTCTCCATTATCACTTCGACCATGGCAGAAAGATATTCTCGGACAATTTCAACTGTTTCTTTGGCAGAATGACTTTCTGTATAAGGAGTAAAAGATACAATATCTGCATAGATTACAGAAAGATCCATCTGCTTGCCGCCATATTCCAATTTGCGAGGATCTTTTATAAGTTCTTCTACTAATTCTGGCGCTATGTATTGTCCAAAAGCCTGCTTTATGAATTTTCTTTCACGCACTGTCTTTATATATTGGAATATCAATCCCGAAATATATGTAATAATAATCAATAATGGGATTTCCAGAACTGGAATCTGAGTATTTCTCGATGTAAAAATGTAATATGCAAAACCTACATAGATAACTATCATAATCAAATTCAGAATAAATGAAATTGAAGGTTTTAAATTGAAATTGATTATGAATAATATTATTCCAATAAATAAGAATATTCCAAGGAAGATAAAGAAAGAAAATTCTTGTAGATAATCATGCTGAAGCACCATTTCGATAAAATTTGCATGAATTTCCACACCCGGTGTCAATCTCTGATCTTGGCTGAAAAATGGTGTATGATGCAAATCATGGAATTCTACCGCAGTTAATCCGATCAATACGATTTTATCTTTCAAAATCGGTTTGAGTTCATTAAACTCGTTTAAATCGGATTCAATAGATTTTTCAAAATCAGTGGTAAAAGTAGAATCATCGATTACTTGAGCATAATCAAAATATGGGAAATGTCGAGCAGGTCCGAAGTAATTTAATAAGACACTCTTTGAACGATATTTAGGAATGAAATTGTCTCCAAGTCGGAAATATCCGGGATTGTTCTGGAATTGACTAGAATTGGGTGAAATGCCATAGACATCGGCTAAGGCAAGCAAACCTATAGATGGTTTTACTTCGTCCTTTCTTTTTTGGATAATCTCATATTTTCTTACAAAACCATCTTCATCTGCAGTAATATTTACCATTCCCCACTTCACATTTCTTTCCATAAATGGTCGGATAGGAGTGAGAAATTGTTCTCGGGTAGAAGAATCATAAATTGTTTTGATCAACTTGCCAGCAATTACAATATTATCATATTTTCCTGCAACGGAAGCAAGATATTCATCAGCTTCTACATCAGAACGTTCTGTGAACTCGATATCAAAGATTATTTCTTTCACACCTGCTTTTTGCAGGTTTTCGATAAGATGTGCATGATAGTCTCTGGGAAAGGGCCAGCTTTCATTCAGCACGTTAAATGTTTCATCTCCGATTTCCACGATCACGACATTTTCCGAAATCTCTCTTGCACCTCGCATTATAAAGAAGAGGTCTTTTGCCTTGTGTTCCAGACTTTGCCAGAATGACGAAAGGAAAACGATCTCCAAAACGATGAAAATCGCTATCGGAACAATGATAAATTTTAATTTATCCGTTTTAGAATTTCTGAACAATTTTGAATCTCCAAGTTAAAGTTGTGTAATCTCCATCTTCTATTTCATTATCTTTGAACAATTTAACACCAAGATTGGTTGATAAAAATGTTCTTATAAAAACTTGGTAATATGCTCCTACATTAAAAAGAGTAGAACTTTTATCTTGATCACCGCCAAAAATATCATATTTGAGATCACAATAAGGTTTGAGCGTATCTTCCAGAAGTGAATAAATTCCCTTCAAATATATAGAATTAAAACTATTTTCCTCAGTTTCTCCAGCATTTTCCTTATCTTCCACTGATAGTGTGAACGATATTTCTGTCTCCAATGGCAAACTTTCCCATTCGCTGTTTGCCGATAAAATGAAATTATTCTTCGAATAGACATAATCTGTCGTGTCGTTGTTGGCTTCGTTAGTGTAGCTGTAATCGTTGGCATATTGCATAAAGTTAAAAGATAATCTAGTAGGAGCAGTTTTGAATTGATTAAGATCGTAACTGGTTCCAAAACTGATGATGGAAGAATTTGCATCTCCAAGATTGCTGCTTCCTGATCTTGCAGTAGTGTTCATGGAATATGAAAGTCTGAAATTGAGATCGGAGGTAGCGCGATAAAATAATTGAGAATTATAATTAGAAGTTTTGGTTGTATAATCTTTTTCATCATTCAGGTTATCTGCGATCAAATTCAATGAAAGATTCAGATTAACTTTGTTTTTCCAGAGGTTGATATTATCATTAATGCCCAAAACCGAAGTATCAGTTTGCAGATAATTGGAAGATAAGGAATTAAAACTTCCACCAACTGCAGAATAATTTATATTGAGGAAATTTCGGTAGAAAAAGGCTCGCAGATAGGTTTTATAGGCGAGATTTTTAAGACTTGGCGTATAAGGTTCCAGATTCTCATTTATCACTAATATCGGTTCTAAATCTTCAGGATCAAATGGCAGATCAAGTTCGGTATCAAGTTCTGCTTCAATATCTTCAATGCTCATTGTTCCTTCATAGATATTTCTGTTCAGATAACTCATTGCCACTTCTGCTCCCATCAGCAATCTGCGTTTGAAAAGGGCAAAGGAGACATCTGAGCCCAGAACGATATTATCTTGAGGTTCTACTACATATGAGCTATCTGCATCGATCACATAATCTTCGTCAATAGAAGCGATATCATCTTTATTCTTGGAAAAGCCCAAACTCCACATCACTGCGTCAGGTCGACCAAATTCTGTGCGTAAACTGTAAGTATTGGTGGCAAATGTACCTGCATCGTATTGAAAATCACCATCCACAGCTCTATTACTTTGGCCACCTGTGAATTTCATTCTAAAATTACGAAAATGCAGGTTGGTATGAACACCTCGTACATTTGTTCCGCTCAATAAAAATGTTCCATAATTTGGAGAAAGATCACCAGCAGTAAGATCGAAATATTTGGTCATAAAAGCAATATTGTACCTGTTCACGGGTTGAGCTTTATGAGTTTCCAGTGAAGAAAGATAGATCTTACTTTTAAAACCTAACCACTTGTATTTACCTTGAAACATCAAAAGATAATTTGCTCGCTTATCGGTATCATCATCATTTTCATAATTTTGTTTCGAATAATAGGTGCTAACAGTTGATTTTCCTCTTAAATTAATATCTGTTTTCCAACTTTTTTCTACAATGCTCATTCGCCATATTTCAGATTTTATCTCGGTTCCGTTTTTCAGATTAGCTTTCACCTGATAATTGTACTTTCCCTGAAATAAACCGGAAACTTTGTAGATCAGTAAATTTTTGTAAATTTCAGCCTGATCAGTTCTATCTTTGTCATTCAAATAGAATTTTACCGAAGAAAGATCGATATTATTCTGAATGGAAAAAAATGAGATTGCAATGATGAAATCCTTGGAGAAGTCTGTGTATTCAGGATCAGGAGAAAGTAAAATGAACTTCTCCTGCATGAATTGTTGTTCAGGCTCTATAATTGTAATAAGAAATGGAGAAGATTCTGGATTGAATTCTGGCAGGGAAACAACTGTTTCATCACTTTTGCGAACTTGGAAGAAATATTCTAAACCAGCTTCCATATCATCTGTATTTTTTATGATGAATTCGAAATAAGGCTGCGTTACAGATGTCATATCTTGTTCCATCTCGTTATAAACTATTTCTCCCTGCTGCCGGTAAAACATTGTAACTCCAGCAATTTGTTCGATTCCTTCCCGAACATCAAGTCTGATATTAATTTTTTTTCCTTTTTGGATTGTCTGGATCGGATCGTGATTCAAAACAACTTCCGAAAATAGTGGAATTATGATCAACACTAATACGATTATTGAAATTATTTTGAGCATATATTACCTCTTTTCAAATTCAATTTCTATTATCTCTATTTCTCCATCTTCATTTTCCATTTCGATCTTTAAAGTTTCTACTTCTTTGATGTCTTCACCTTTTTCTTCATAAATTTCTTCAAATTCATCTGCGCTTACATCGGAAAATGTAAACTCACCAGCTTCATTCTCAGCAGCTTTCTGACCAGATGTAACAGAAACTTCATTGGAAGTTTGCTTATTCTTTATAGACACTTCTCCTTCTTTAACGCTTACAGAAGCTCTACCGCTCTCACCCACTTCTACCATAAACTGAGTTCCTTTCACGGAAACCACGTTGTTCGGTGTATCAACTTCAAATATTCCTGTTTTCTTTTTTACCTGAGCCAGCAATCCACCCAGCATGAGAGTACTTCTTTTGTTCAGTTTATCATCTTCTTGTTCTGCTTCAATCGTAAGAATGCTATTGGGAAATAATTTTACACTGGAACTTCCATCAATGAATTTTACAACAGCAAAAGATTGTTCCTTGCTGATGAGTTCATCTTTATTGATAAGATTTTGGCCTTCTTCAGCCATCATTTTCTCTTCATCTCTATTTAACTCAATTTCACCTTTGGCTTTTATCATGAAGGCTACAGGATCGGCTGCAAAAAGAGAAACAGCAATAATTAACAAAAGAAAAGTAGTTAAATTTTTCATGGAGCTCTCCTTTATTCCAAAACATCCAATTCGCCGTTGGCCAATTGGTTCAAGATATTCATCAATTCATCCACCGAAATTTCCTGTCCCTGCCAGGTAATCGTGGAAATATTATATCCGTTGTTCAATAGATTTTGTAGAACAGTTATATCACCAGTGTTCAATTGATTTAAAAAGTTTATCACAATAACTTCTTCTACTTCGTCCTCTTCTTCCATATCTATTTTGAAAGTGTAGAACACACTCTGATAAGTTTCTGTGGAACCTGGTGAAGAAAGTGGAGCTGAAACACGCCAGGCATAGATCTCACTATTTTCCAGAGATGCTGCACTGCCGGGATAAACTATAGAATTACTGATTGTAGTGGTTGTATAATATTTATCCAAAAGCTCGATTTCTTCTGCTGATTCGATTTCTTCATCGATATGATAAAGATCGAAAGTATAGTTTGCTAAATTTGAAAACCAGATAAATTCAGGATATTGGTTCATCAAATTCATTGGTCCGAAACTTCCCAAAGGATAACCAGGAGTGATCAAGGAAATTGAGATCGGTGATTGGATTGTGATGGTTGTAGAAACTGGGTCAGAAAGTGGATTGTCATTCAAATCTCTAACTTCGAACCAGAAATTATAATCTCCATCTGGCATTCTGCCGGAAGAAAGTACAAAATCTTCGATATCAGAAAGTAGATCATCATAATCTCCAGAATTATCAAAATCTACAGGATCGTTATTGACAATATCCCTATTTGTTAAGCGGAGAAAGGCTGGATTAACTGGAATTTCTGGTGAGAAATCATTTGTGATAAGATCAACATTTGCCTGCGCATCAGAACGTGTCACTTCCACATGGATCTTGTAATCTTCCAAAGGTGAAGAAGCCGTTGTACTGAAATTCATAACAAAAAATTCTGGTTGGGAATCAGGTTCCTCAGGATTGAAATTTGCAGGATAAAACGTGTTGAAATAAGTACCCATTGGTGTAGTCAGTTCAATGTTTACATCAAAACTTTGAGCAAACATAACGCTAAAACAAAAAACAAAAAACAAAATAAAAATCTTTTTCATAAAACTCTCCTTTTCGAGTTTATTAAAATCTTTTCAAAGATATCTCGATAATTTTGATAAGTAGCTCATCAAAACTGATCCCTGCACTTTTAGCAGCCATCGGCGTTAAACTCAGTTCTGTCATTCCCGGTAAAGTATTCACTTCTAGAAAGAAGAATTTTTCACCATCGAAACGAAAATCTACTCTACCGTAAACTGAACAACCAAGTTTCTTGAATATTTGAACAGCCATAGATTGGATCAGATTAATTTCATCATCTTCTAGCTCAGCTGGAGATTCGTAGATCGTGTTGCCTTTGGTGTATTTATTGTTAAAATCGTACCAGCCGTTCTTTGGTTTTATTTCTACAACCGGAAGTGGTTTGTCATCAAGTATCGTCACTGTAAGTTCACGACCGGAAATGAATTTTTCGAAAATTACTTTGTCGCTGTACTTTTTTGCTTCCAGGAAGGCAGGAATTATCTGTTCTTTATTTTTAACAATTGAAATACCCACTGAAGATCCTGAATCATTTGGTTTGATAACAAAAGGAAAACCAAAAACATTTTCCACATCATCCAAACTAAATTGATCTGTATCTGTTTCAATGCTGCGTTGCGGTAATTCCAAACCAATACTTTGAGCAATTATTCCCGAAATTTCTTTATCCATTGCTATAGCGCTGGAGCGGGAATCGGAACCGGTGTATGGAATCTTTTCCAAATCTAAAAGAGCTTGGATCTTTCCGTCTTCACCATCTGTTCCATGTAAACCGTTAAACACGATCTTAGCATTGAACTTTCTTATTTTTTCGATCAATTTCCCATAAGATTTAAAATCAGCAGGATCTAGCAGAAGAGTTTTCAATCTTGAACCCTGTAATGATTTATTGATCTCTTCAGAAGTGATGCGGGAAACTTCGGCTTCTTCCGAAAAACCTCCCGATAATATAACTATTTTTTCGTTTTTCATCATAAAAACATTTCTTATAAAATAGATAAATAAATGTCAAGAATTAACTATAAGACTATTCATATTTTCCAAAAAATCAGGATTGGATTTGTTAATACAGTTCAAGTCATCAATTTGGATTTCGGGATAAATAATTTTGAGAATAAAGAGTGACATTGCAATGCGATGATCGTTGTGAGATGAAAGGATCTTTGATGTATTTAATTTATTGCAGGGTAGAACTATAAGGTGTTCTTCCTCATATTTTAATTGAACTCCCAGCTTTGCTAATTCACTTTGGATACTCTTTATTCTGTCACTTTCTTTATAACGAAGATGGTTGATATTTTTTATCTTTGTAGGTGTCTTTGCAAAAATAGCTAAAACAGCAAGTGTAGGAACCTGATCCGGCATGTGTTTCATATCGAATTCAATTCCATGTAATTCACCTTTCTTTACCCAGATCATTTCATTTTGAATTTTAACTGAAGCTCCCATTTTTTTTAAAATTTCAAGAAATCCATAATCCGGCTGTAACGAATTTTCTGAAATTGGTTCTGTTGCAATCCAGTACTCTGAATTTGCCCCAATCGCCCAGAAATAAGCTGCTGATGAATAATCAGGTTCAACATTGTAAATCTCTTTTTGTTCATACTTTTGACCCTGTGGAATTTCTATAAAATCTTTATGAATGATTACATCAACTCCAAAATCTCGCATAATCTCTGCAGTCATATTTATATAATCTTTGGAAACAATTTCATTTTCTAATTCTATTTTTAATCCATTTTTCAGTTCAGGAGATATCAACATGAGAGCACTCACAAATTGACTGCTGATACCAGCATCTATGGAGATTTTATGATCAATTATGTTTTTTCCAACAATATTAATTGGATAAGATTCCATATCGATTTCTGCACCAAGTTTTTTTAGTGCATCTATCATTGTTTTTAATGGCCTTTTTTGTAATTGTTCAGTTAATTCTAATTTTGATTTTAAGCCTTCCCAAACAGATAGGCGAGCTAATAGAAATCTGGCTGCTGTGGCTGAATCTCTTACAGAAAGTTGAACTTTTCCCGAATGATCATGAGTTTTGGAAATTGTAAGAAAATCACCACGCTCAATAATGTTATATCCCAATATAAAAAGGTTTTCAGTCATAGTTCTTATATCATCACAATTCGAGAAATTTCTGAATTTCAGTGGTTTATCCATCATCGTGGCAATTATCAGCAATCGATTCAAAATAGACTTCGAAGCCTGGATCTTAATCGGCATTCTATGTTTGCTTTTATTCATTTTTCCTCACTGGGATATTTTTGCTGTTCCCTATCCTGAAAGTCAATAAACAAATTTATTTTGACAACAATTACCTCTTTTTAATTATCTCACTAATATTTTGTTAAGGATTGAAATGTGGAATTAATAAAAGTTAATAGTTTAACCAAGCAATATAAAATGGGAAAGATCGTTGTAAATGCGCTCAATGGTGTTGACATCACGATCGACGAAGGTGATTTTGTTGCGATCATGGGTCCTTCCGGTTCCGGGAAATCGACTCTGATGCATATTTTAGGATGTCTTGATTCTCCAACAGAGGGCGATTACATTTTACAGGAAGAAACAGTTAGTAATATCAAGAAATCAAAGCTTGCAGCAATTCGAAATAAGCAGATTGGTTTTGTATTTCAGACCTTCAATCTTCTTCCTCATTTAAATATTCAAAAAAACGTTGAACTTCCTTTGATGTATGGAGGATATTCCAAACGTAAAAGAATTCAATTGGCAAGAAAGGTTTTAGGAGAAGTTGGTCTGGGAGATCGTCTTCGCCATAAACCATCAGAACTTTCCGGTGGTCAAAGACAGCGCGTTGCCATAGCCAGGGCTATTGTGAATAATCCAGCCATAATCCTGGCAGATGAACCAACCGGGAACCTTGATACAAACTCGGGAAATGATATTCTGGGAATTTTTACAGACCTGCACAAAAAAGGACATACAATTATTATCGTTACACACGATTCTTATGTAGCAAAAAGAGCAAATAAAATCATCAATATCGTGGACGGACTAATTCATAATGGCGATATCTCTTAAAGAAAGTATTGTAGTCGGTTTTACAGATTTCTGGTCTCGAAAGGTTAGAAGTCTGGTCACAATCATCGGAATCGTTTTAGGCGTTATGTCGATCATTGTTGTTCTGGCTCTGATGAAAGGAATTAACAAACAAACACTTGCCTGGATGATGGAGCGTGGCGGACTCAGCAAAATATCAGTTTATAGAAATTGGACTTATGAAAATCCGTTAAAACTCAATAATCACTTTACCTGGCGAGAACTGAATTTGATCCGATCTCTTATTCCTGAAGCTAAGTATTTCAATCCTTCAGAACGCAATTGGACAAGTTATAAATACCAAGATAAGGAATATAGATCATCAATTTATGGTGTGCTTCCCGATTTTTCCAAGATAGAAAACTGGGATGTTCAGGAAGGCAGGTTCATCAGTGAATTCGATGTAAGCCAATCCAACGACGTCATAGTTATTGGAACAGAGATCAAAAAGGAACTATTTGGCAGCAAAGACGCTATTGGAAAATTCGTAACAGTTCTAGAAAGAAGACTTCAGGTAATCGGTATTATGAAGCACCGATTTATGAAGAATAGCGGAATTTTGGGAAATGAAAATGGTTTGGCTTACATGAACAGAAGAGCTTTTATCCCGCTCAGCACGATGATCCATAAAGGAACCGGTGAAGATGAGATCGGTAGTTTCATCGTAAAAGCACAGGATGCAGACAGTGCTCCTGAGCTTAGAGAAAAACTGGAATCTATTATTCTGAATTTACGTCAGGGTAAACCTGTTTTTCGCGTGGAATCTGCCCAGGAAGCAGCAGAACAACAGGCAGAAAATCAAAGAAATTTTCAATTGATCTTTTTCTTGATAAGCACAATCTCTCTTTTTGTTGGTGGTATAGTTATTGCCAATATCATGCTTGCAACTATTCAGGAAAGAACCCGAGAAATAGGAATCAGGATAACGGTAGGTGCTAGAAGAAGAGATATCTTTATACAATTCTTGGTACAGACGGTGCTTGTTACATTTATTGGTGGAATTCTTGGTGTAGTTCTGGGGCTTTCGATTTTGGATATCGTAAGTAAATTTATAGAATTTGAATTAATTGCTGGTGTTGGAATGATAGTTATAGCACTAATCGTGTCAGCAGGTGTGGGGTTTTTATCTGGAATTATACCCGCAATTGTTGCCAGCAGATTAAATCCTGTGGAGGCTTTGCGTTATGAATAAGGTTTTAGATTTTTTAAAAGCATTTTGGAAAAAATATAATGAAGACAAGATATTCAAGGAATCAGCTGCTCTTACCTATGTTACACTTTTGGGTTTTATTCCATTTATTATTTTTATAGTTTTCTTTTTACCAGATCTGCCTTTCTTGAAGCTTGAAGACAGAATCAGTGAGCTAACTCGTTCCATTTTTGTTCCGGAATCCGCCCAGATCATTTTCGATTACATATCACAGATGACCAGTAAAAGAATTCCTTTTAACACCATAAGTTTTGTAATCCTGCTCTTTACATCTTATTCTCTATTTCAGATCATCAATACCACTTTTGACACGATCCTTAATGCCAGGGAAATGAAATCCAAAAACTTCCTGACTGAAATTACAAGATTTCTCGGTATGACCGTTTTTGGATCGCTTTTAATTCTGGTTTTACTATCAGCAATCTCGCTACCAATCGTATCAAAATTTTTAAATATCGGAATTTTGCAGCGTCTATCTTTGTATGTTTCACCATTTTTTATTTTAACACTTATCTTCAGCCTGGGTTTTTTCTACATTCCCACTGTAAAAGTAAAAAAACGGTCGATTGTTATTGGTGCAGCTATTTCGGCAACGGTTTGGATATTATTCAAGTCATTTTTCAACTGGTATATTTCTACACTTACAAATATTGAATTGATCTTTGGAGTTCTGGGAGCTATTCCAATTTTCCTGATCTGGATATATGCCAACTGGCTGATTCTTCTTAGTGGTGTTATTATTGTTTCAATTTTAGAGAAGCGCCATGTTCGTCGTTCATCCAAAGAAATCGATCAAGCATTGGTGAAGATCAGCTTTGAAGCTGTAATGGATAAGAAGTTCATCAAAACAAGATTTCCCAATAAAATGAAAAAAGAAGATTTGAGTGCTTTACTTTCGGAATTGGTAAATAATAAAGAACCAAAAAAATCTAAAAAACAGTTTACAGAAAAAGACAGCTAAATTTTTTCGCAAGCATATAATTTATTGAGTGGAGACGTGTCCGAGTGGCTTAAGGAGCACGCTTGGAAAGCGTGTATGTGGGTAACTGCATCTAGGGTTCAAATCCCTACGTCTCCGCCATTTTTTATGTGTTCATTTCTTAAGAGGTATGCATGAAAAAATCCGCTTATATATTATTTGTATTCATTATCTTATCAGGTTGCAGTCATCTTTCAAAACAGGAAAATAATATCTATCATGTTCGAAACGAATATTATTTTGCTCCGCATCTTTTGCCGCATGTTTCACCCGAAATGCAATTTGCTGGATATTGGATAGATAAAATAGAAAAACCGGATTCAATAATTTTGAACTCCAATGATATCGAAAATTTGAACTCTCATATAAAGAAAATTGGATTAATCAGAAATGTTATTGATACAGAGAAAGATGACTCTTTAATTGATGAATTCCATGATCTTGCCTATAAATATATTGAACGTAAAAAAGTTTTTTTAGAAGAAGCCGAATTGTATGAACAGGATGGCAGCAGACTTAGCGCAGAAGAACTCGATTTTTATCGTGAAAATCTTCCTCGTGATTTAACTGATTTTTCAAACCTTTGCTTAGATTCTTTGGCTTTCATCACTCATTTCAGTAACGAATTGAATTTACCCGGTAACTATTTTCTATCTGAAAAAACTTTTGATGAAGAATTTAATCGTTTGCAAAACAATGGATTAGATATGGGAAACATCACATTTGCTGTTTGCCTTAGTAGAGATAGAAAATGGGTTTTTCAAGTTAATAATGATTCTTATGGCTGGATTCCAAAAGAAAATTTATTCATGTTGAAAAATTATCATCAACTTGCTAAGTTCAAAAGTGGAATTGTCTGCATCCCTTATGCTCAATTTTGGTTTAAGCAAAATGAGTCTGGTTTCGCTGGCACTTTGCGAATGGGTTCAAAAGTTTGGATCGATACAACTTTTAGTGATGAAAAACATTTCAGGATCTACTGCCCAAAAGTCACCGCAACATTTTTTGCCTATATTCGTAAAAATGAAATTGTTTTACAGCCGCTTTCGATAACTTCTCGCAATTTGCTGGAGAAAGCCTTTTCATGGCTAAATTATCCTTATGGTTGGGGCGACACTAATCAGTTTGTTGATTGTTCCAAATTTATTCAGAAATTATATGCCTTATTTGGAATTAATTTTCCTCGCAACGGAAATGCACAACAAAATTCCTGGCAAAGTTTAAGGGAGATTTTTCCAGAAAAACCGGTTCCTGAAATTCTGCAGAATTCAGGTATTCCAGGTTTCACTTTACTTCGTATGCCGGGACATATAATGCTATACGTGGGAAGTGAAAGTAACAAAGATTATGCGATCCATGTTCTTTATCGATATCAGCAAGTTGACGAAAGCATAATATCAAACAGAGTTACAAACCGTATTGTAATTTCCGATCTAGATCTTAGTCGGGGAACTCCTCGTGGTTCTTATCGTGAAAGGTTGAATGTTATTTTGAATCCGGGAATAAAAATTTCACAGTAAGAAAAACTCTTTTTAAAGTCTTCTTTTGCTAAGATTGTCTGCTGTGATCATAAAAGAGAAACACTAAAAATAAATAAAGAAATTCATAAATTTTACTCTCCCCATAGCAGAGTCAGGGGGTATTTCGCCAAATTTATTTCAGCAAGCTGAAAACCGAATTCTTATTATTTACTCCTCTCCGGCAACTGCCGGATCTCCCCTCAAAAAAGGGGAGAAAATTTGGAAACTCCGAGGCAGAGCAGCGAGGAAATCTTTCGATTAAAAATAAACAAAAGGAATTCCTCTTTTCCTCCCGCTTACTGATCTATGATTTTGATCAATTCCTTTCCTAAATATGGAATAAAGATTTCTATTTGATTTGAGAAATATTGTTTGTGGATAAAAAAGGTTAAATTTTGATATTTTATTTCTATGAAATCGGCTTTATCTTCTGGAGCAGCCATCTTCTCGGACAGCATTTTTACAACGTTTCATCAGCCTTTCATCACTGGAAAAAGATCTATTGTGATGATATTACCTTTAGTTAATATGTAGTTTTCTAATCTCCTGGAAATTTCAATTTTCATTTATCCCACCACACCGGCTTTGATCAAATCATGCATCTGCAATACTCCGACCGGTTTGTATTTTTCATCTACTACAGGAAGTAAAGTGATGTTATTATCTTCCATCAGATTCAAGGCATCAACTGCCAATGAATTTCCTGAGATCGTTTTGGGATCTTTTGTCATTGTTTCCGAAACAGTTTTATCCATGATGTTTTGCTGATTTTTGAGTAAAATTCTTTTCAGATCACCATCGGTAATAATTCCAACCAATTTATCATTATTATCGATAACGATAGTTCCTCCAATGTTGATATCCAACATTTTCTGTATTGCTGAATTCATTGTTTCATTTTCTTTTACAATTGGGATTTCTTTGTGCATCAATTCTTCCACTCGCAAAAGAAGCTTTTTCCCAATTGTTCCACCGGGATGAAATTGAGCAAAATCAGATTCCTGGAAATCTCGTTTTTTCAGCAGTGCTACTGCAATGGCATCACCAACTGCCAGAGCGACTGTTGTGCTGGCAGTGGGAACTAAACCAAATGGCTCGAATTCTTTGGCAACATGACAATCGATGATCAGATCGGCATTTTTTGCCAGTTTGGAATCCAGATTTCCTGTGAAAGCGATGATGGGAATTTTATTGAATTTGATGAATGGAATTATTGATATCAATTCTTCAGTATTACCGCTGTTGGAAATTGCTAATACAACATCTTCCGGCTGAAGAATTCCCAGATCGCCGTGAATACCTTCTGCAGCATGCAAAAAAATGGAAGTGGTGCCGGTACTGGAAAGCGTTGAAGCAATCTTGCGTCCAATAATGCCGGTCTTCCCCATTCCGGTTACAACAACTTTACCCTGGCAATTAAAGATCAATTCGATCGCTTTTTCGATATTTTCATCTATGCGATCAGCTACTTTTTGAATTGCTTCTGCTTCCAGGTTCAGTTCTTTTTTCACGAAATCGATAATATTCATATTTACTCCGAAAATCATTAACTTCCGAATGTACGAAGTCCTTCGGAATGTTTGATGATCAACAATCGGAAGAGCCCCGAATTTATCGGAGTGCATTCCGCTGTTTAAATGAAACCTTGCGAAGGTCGAACAAGTATGAAGGTTGAAAACCTTCGCAAGGTATTATTCACTTCTATTTCTTTTCGTCGTTTTCCTGTTTAATTTCTGCAGTGATCTCAGCCAGTTCTTTGCTGCCCAGATCACCTTTACCATGACATCTGACAGATACTTTACCGCTTTCCTGTTCTTTTGCTCCCACGATGAACATATAAGGAATCTTGCGCATTTCAGCAGCACGGATCTTGTAGCCGATCTTTTCATTCTGCAAATCGATTTCGCTACGAATTCCAGCAGCTTTCAGCTTGGAATTAACTTCCCTGGCATATTCTTCATAATGTTCGGAAATCGGAATCACTTCCACCTGAACAGGACATAACCAGAGCGGGAAATTACCGGCATGATATTCGATCAGAGTTCCGAAGAATCTTTCCATCGAACCCAGCAGAGCACGATGCACCATGAAGGGTCGATGCGGCTGATTATCTGCTCCAATATATTCCATGCCGAAACGTTCCGGTAAATTAAAATCGAATTGAATAGTGGAACATTGCCAGCTCCTGTTCAAAGCATCTTTGATCTTGATGTCTATTTTCGGACCGTAAAAAGCTCCGCCACCTTCATCAACTTTATAATCGATGTTCTCGGCTTTCAAAGCTTTTTCCAGAGCAGAAGTTGCTTTATCCCAATCTGCTTTTTCTCCCACTGCTTTTTCCGGCATGGTGGAAAGATAAATGTCCATATTTTCAAAACCGAAAGCTTTCAGAATATCGATCGAAAACTTCAAAACATTCATAATCTCATCATCCAGCTGCTCAGGAGTGCAGATGATGTGGGCATCATCCTGAGTGAAGCCGCGCACCCGCATTAAACCATGCAGAGCGCCTGATTTTTCGTAACGATAAACAGTTCCCATTTCTGCCATTTTTATGGGCAGATCGCGATAACTATGCTTCTCCGACTGATAAATAGCAATGTGGAAAGGACAATTCATCGGTTTTAGATAATATTCCTTTTCATCTACCACGATTGGGCTGTACATGCTTTCTTCATAAAACTGCAAATGACCACTGGTTTCCCACAATTCTTTCTTTCCGATATGTGGAGTATTTACTACATCATAACCATCTTCAAAGTGACGCTTTTTCCAATAATCTTCGATCACAGAACGCATCAAAGCTCCATTGGGATGCCACATTACAAGACCCGGTCCGATCTCGTCGGAAATGGAATATATATTAAGTTCCTTTCCAAGCTTGCGATGATCTCTCTTCTTGGCTTCTTCCAGCATTTCCAGGTATTGGTTCAGTTCTTTGTTGGAAGGAAAACTGATGCCGTAAATTCGCTGCAGCATCTTGTTTTTCTCATCACCTCGCCAATAAGCACCGGAAGTTTTCAAGAGCTTGACAGCTTTGATCATACCAGTATTTGGCAGATGCGGTCCTCGACAAAGATCGGTGAATTTTCCCTGAGTATAGAGCGAAATGATCTCACCTTCAGGAATTTCATTCAATATCTCAACTTTGTAGCTCTCACCCATATCAGCAAATTTCTTAATTCCTTCTTCACGGGTGATCTCTTCTCGTTTATATTCCAATTTCTGCTTAGAAAGCTCTTTCATTTTTGCTTCGATCTTGACCAGATCAGCATCGGTGAAAGGAACTTCTTTATCAAAATCGTAATAAAATCCCTGCTCGATTGCGGGACCGATAGTTACTTTTACATCCGGGAAAAGCTCTTGTACTGCTTGCGCCATCAGATGTGCAGTACTGTGCCAGTAAACTTCTCTGCCAATTTCACTATCAAATTTATAAAGTTCGATCGATGCATCTTCGCCAATTGGAGCATTCAAATCGATTAACTTATCATTAACTCTGGCTGCAACAACATTGCGAGCCAAACCCGGACTGATGCTCATTGCCACATCATACGGGCTAATATCTTTTGGAAAGTCCTTTATGGAACCATCCGGAAATTTAATTTTTATATTCATTTTTTCTCCTTTAATGTGTTTTTTGTTTTTTTTAGTAATTACACATCAAAGGTGTAATAAACGAATGTTCAACCTGCTGTTGAATCATTCCTGTACCTCCATCATTTTTAAATTCCGTATTTTTCCCCTTCGTAAGGGGAATTTAAGGGGGGTTTTTCTTTGTGTTCTAAATCAATTTTAAAAACTTAAAACCCCTCTTTCTCGATCCTTCGCTACAATCCTGAAAAATTCGTAATCACTCAGGATGACATCGAGCCATCTCCCCTTCCAAGGGGAGTTTATTCTAAATTACTCTATTCTTTAGATTTTGCAATCTTTTCTTTGATCATCTTGGCAGCGTTATCCAAAGCTTTTTGTGGTTTAAGAGTTCCCCTCAGCACTTTTTCAATAACCTGCTCTTCCAGATATTTACGCGTTTCAAACCACTCACTGATCTGAGGTTCAAAAGTAGCATGTTCCAATTGTTCATAAACAGATGCAATTTCAGGATTGCTCTCCAATCGTTTTTTTATAGCTTCTTCCTGGAAGGCACTTTTGCGCACCGGCATATAATATGTAAGTTCGCTCCAGCGAGCTGTTTGAGCAGCTTCGGTAAACCATTTTACAAATTCCCAAGCAGCCCATTCCACCTTATCATTTTCCGAATCAAAGATCACCACATTTGTACCACTGATGATATTTCTTTTGGTTTCTTTAATAGGAATCGCAGAAATTCCCAGATTAAAATCGATTCCTGTCCGCAGCATATAAGCCATCGAAACGCTGGAATCCTCATAAAAAGCTATCTTACGTGCTGTAAAATCTTTTTGTCCTTCATATCCCGGTGAAAGATAAGCAGATTTATTCACATTAAGAAGTGTGTTCAGATATTCCAGAGCTTCTACGCCTTCTTTACTATTGAAAAGCGGTTTGGTATTGTCTTCGTTCATGATCTCACCACCGGCTTGAAGCAGCAGATTTTCAAATTGCCAGGCACTTATCTTCAATGTTGTGCCGTATTGGTCGATCTTACCATCACCATCCAGGTCTTGAGTCAAGAGATCTGAATAATGTAAAAATTCTTCCCAGGTTTTAGGAGGAATATTGGGATCGAGGTCATTCTGGAAAAGGATATCTTTGTTGTAATATTGAACCCGCACGCTTTTATTGAAGGGAAAAGACACCAGTTTTCCGTTCATTGTATTGCTTTTGATGAATACCGGGTAAATATCTGCTAATTCTTCTTTTCCAAAATTGGGATCTTTAGCAATGAAATCTTCTATCGGAATGATAACTTCACCATCGATGAAATTGGAGATCCAGGCTTCATAAGCTTGTGCCACATGCGGCTGGTTTCCGGTTTGAATGGAAGCCATCAACTTTTGAGATAGTGCAGTGTAATTTCCCATGTTGATGGAAGTTACATGAATATCTGGATGAGTATCATTAAACTTTTTTATCAATTCAGCTAAAGCATCACCCAAAGGACCACCCATTGCCTGCCAGAAGATCACTTCGGTTACATCATTTTCAGTTTTCTGCTTTTGTCCGCAACCTGCAAGCAGCAGCATTGCAATCGCAAATATTAATATAGCTTTTTTCATCATAGCTCCTTTATCTAATATATTTTAATACACATCAATATTTTATCGGCAAATTATTATGAGCTTTTTGAGAGTCAATGATATTTTACTCATCCTGCTGTCCTTCTCATCTCATCACATTCGAAAAGAAGGAACATGAGATGCCGTGGAAATAAAACAAAAAATATAATATGGATTGCATCAATCATTTGCTGGAATGCGGCAAAGTCACAATCGAACCCCCTCGATGCCCTTTGAGAATCTGGCTCGGCAGCACCTTGAAAACGGCTTCTTTGAAGCTTTCATTCAAGTGAACCTTTTTAACGATTGAGCATAATAGGAAAATCATTTCTATTTTGACCGTCTAAAATCTTATCCAATAAAGCCCACGAATTTATTCGTGGGAATCTTGAGACGAGAAATATATCGGACAACGATTTCAACCGTTTGCAAAAAATAAAAACCAATAAAGAAAATTCTTAAATTTGACTATCTCCGGAGGTATTTCGCCAAATCTATTTCAGCAAGCTGAAAATCGAATTTTCATTATTTACCCCTCTCCGGCAAATGCCGGATATTCCCTCAAACAGGGGAGAAAATTTGGAAAACCCCGATGCAAAGCAGCGAGGAATTCTTTCGATTGAAATGGTTACTATAAAAGGCTTTGCTTGTTTTTTTTAAGAATAACCCAGTGAAATTGAATTGATTTCACAGGTTAAAAATTCAGGGGCTTGAAAAAAATGAAATTATAGTGTTTTTTTGTTGATTACTGAAAAATGGATATTTTCCGGGAAATACATGAAACATATAGAAATTGACAGCATAATTACGATCAACATATTTGATTGAATAAAGAAACAAAGAGGTTAAACATGAAACGAACAGATTTTTCAGAAGCAAATTCCAAAACCAAACATCCGGCAAAAGTAGTGGTTGCGATCGTGAAAGATAAAGATGGTAAATTTAATCCGATAACTTTGGAATGGTATATGAAAACATCCATCAAACCGCCTATGTTTGCCATTTCCATCGGACACACACGTTATTCACACGAATGTCTGCAGCAGAATCGTTTTTTCAATCTCTGCTTTCCTTCCAACCAGATGATAGAAGCTGTAAAGTTGTGGGGATCAAAATCCGGCAGAGATCTTGATAAACTGGAAGTTGGCGGCCACGAATGGTTTGCAGGCAGACTGGATAAATACCCGATTATAAAAGATGCTAAAGCTACATTTGAATGCAAAGTTGTAACGCAGGTAAAAAGCGGAGACCACACAATTTTTGTGGGAGAGGTGAAACTCAGCTGGCTGGATGAAGAGAAAGAAGTGATAACTGTGAAGGATTTGATGTAACTCAGGCACTCCTGCCTGAGCTTATCTTTTTTTTGCACGTTCAGGAGTGAACGTGATACTAACTAAAACATTGGGCACGTTCAGGAGTGAACGTGATACTAACTAAAACATTCCTTCAAAACAAGTCTCAATTTCGGTAAGATGTAAAGGTCAGATGTTTCCAGATATTCCACGAAAGCTGCATGTAAATCTGTATCCGAAATTTGCAGCTGAACAAAATATTTGAAGTGTTTCTTCCCTTTTAATCGTAGTTCTATAGATTCGGATAAACCTACAGATATTGCCGGCGACTTGATATTTGTGTAGTAATTATTAAAATTGAGAAAGATCCTATCGAGTTTCTTCTGGATCTGCTCATCACCAGGTTCGATGCAGTTTTTTGCAACGAAATCGTTCATATATTTTGTGATTATATCTGGATAGTTATAATAAGCATCGTTTTGGGCAGCTAAACGGGCAATATGCTCTTTATCGTTAACACCGATTCCATAACTGCAAACATAGCCGGGTTCTTCCTTTTCCCACCAGACGGGAAGATATTCTCTGTTTTGTGAATTGAAGTAGCAGGAAATTAAAATTTGAGATATTAGAACTGGAATTATTTTTTTCATAAATTTTATAAAGTTTCCGAAATTTAAAGAGAGACTTTCCTAAATAAAAAATGGGCGATCTTACGACCGCCCATTTTAATATTAATTTTCCTTTCCGATTTCCATGCCACGTTTAATGGCTTGTAAATTTCCTTCCAATAATTTTGGATTTTTTTCTTTCAGGTAATTAGTAAGATCTTCTTCAATCGTTTCGTATGCTACCAGATTCTTCTTTCCGATAACAACACCAATTGCAACCATGTTCAAAACTTTAGCACTTCCGATTTCGTTAGCAATTGTATTCATGGGAGCGTAAACCACATCGATATCATCACGATCGAGTTTGTGAGGACACATATCGGTATTGGCTATCATCAATCCACCTTTCTTAATAAGCGGACCAAATTTATCTACGGATGGCTGATTGAGAGCGATAAGAATATCGGGATGAGTTACCAATGGAGAAGCGATCGGTTTGTCGGAAATCACAGTAGAAACGTTAGCGGTTCCACCTCGCATTTCCGGTCCGTAGGATGGCAGCCAGGAAACTTTTTTGCCTTCCTGCATACCAGCTTTTGCCAGAAATTTTCCAATTGTAAGGGAGCCCTGTCCACCAAATCCTGAGCAGATAAGTTCAACTTTCATTATTTACCTCCCTCTTCGCCTTTATCTCGGAATTTCTTCACTACAAAATATTCATACATATTTTCCTTAGCCCATTTCTGTGCATCAGATGGAGCCATTCCCCAGTTTGTAGGGCAGGTAGAAACAAATTCCACAAAAGTAAATCCTTTTCCTTCCTTATTGTATTTCATTGCTTTTAAAACTGCTTTTTTTGCTTTCAATATATCTTGCGGTGAAAGAAGAGATACACGTTCGATATAATAGGGTGCTTGCAGTGAATCTAAAAGTTCGCATGCTTTGATTGGATAACCGATGTCTTTTTCATCTCTTCCGTAAGGTGAAGTTGATGTTTTCATTCCCGGAAGTGTAGTTGGAGCCATCTGTCCACCTGTCATTCCATAAATTGCATTATTAACGAAGAAAACAGTTATATTTTCTCCACGATTTGCTGCGTGAACGATTTCCGCAGTTCCGATTGCAGCCAGATCACCATCTCCCTGATATGTAAACACATGCATATCAGGACGTGCTCTTTTCATGCCTGTAGCAACTGCTGGAGCTCTTCCATGAGCAGCTTCAGCCATATCGCAATTAAAGAATTTATAGGCAAATACGGAACAACCAACAGGAGCAACTCCCATCATGTTATTGCGCATATCAAGTTCATCCATCGCTTCAGCAATAAGGCGATGAGAAATACCGTGAGTACAACCCGGACAATATGTGAAGTTCAGGTCTGTTAATGAATTTGGTCTTTGAGCTATTACTTTCATGATTCCTCCCTATATTGCCTTGATTTTATCTTTTATTTCGTCCGGTGTGAACAGAATTCCGCCAACTTTTCCCAGGAATTCTACCTGAACTTTACCACACACAGCCAGTTTCACATCTTCCACCATCTGACCAAGATTCAATTCTGTAACCAGAACCTTTTTGATGTTCGGTGTAATTAATTTGGCAATTTCATCATAAGGATACGGCCAAACTGTGATGGGACGGAAAAGACCAACTTTAATGCCTTCTGCATTCAGTTCATCAACTGCACTTTTTGCGATTCTGGCAGCTGTTCCGAAGGCAACAATGAGATATTCAATATCGTCATTTACCATGTATTCTTCATAACGAACTTCGTTTGCCTCTATTTTGTCATATTTCTTTCCAAGTTTGATAACATGCTGTTCCAATACAACAGGATCGATTTCCAGAGAATTAATTTCATGATGATGATGATTTGGTTCATCTTCGTTTGGATGCATGCACCAATCGTAATGTTGTTTGTTAAGTTCTTCCAGTTCTTCTTTAGTTTTCTGAGGTTTAAAATCTACCGGTTCCATCATCTGACCCAGAAGTCCATCGGAAAGCAGCATCACAGGATTGCGATATTTATCTGCCAGTTCAAAAGCCAGATCGGCCATATCAGCAAATTCCTGCACTGTGCTGGGAGCTAATACGATAAGTTTATAATCACCATGTCCGCCACCTTTTGTAGCCTGGAAATAATCTCCCTGAGCAGGTTGAATATCACCAAGACCGGGACCGCCCCTCTGCACATTTACGATTACAGCTGGAAGATTTGCTCCTGCAAGATAAGAAATACCTTCCATCTTCAATGAAATGCCGGGAGAAGATGAAGATGTCATAACGCGTTTTCCACAACCTGCAGCACCATAAACCATATTTATGGCAGCCAGTTCACTTTCGGCCTGCACAAATGTGCCACCCGCTTTGGGCATCATGCGGCTCATGTATTCGATAAGCTCGCTTTGTGGGGTGATGGGATAAGCAAAGTAGAGCCGACAGCCTGCTCTGAGTGCAGCTTCAGCAACTGCTTCGTTACCTTTCATCAATACCTTTTCACCCATAAATTCCTCCAATATATTTTTAATTATTTTTCGATTTTTATCGCTACATCAGGACAGGTAGTGTAGCAAAGTTTACAGGCAATACATGCATCCTGATCGAAGCATTCCGCATAATGATAGCCCTTTTGATTGATTTTCTCAGAAAATCTGATGATCTTCTTGGGACAGGCAGCAATGCACAATCCACAGCCTTTACAGTAATTGGGATCAACAGTCATTCTCGCCATAATTGACTCCTTTATTTTTTTATAATAATTTATAAGATAAATTTTGGGATAAAGCCCAGATGTCAACTGATATTATTTTGAGTGAGATTCAATGAATATTTTTGCTTGTTATTATCTATTATCAAATTTTTTCATTACGTAAGAAATGGTACAATCCTTCCTCGAATAGCATCGTATTCTCCTTTATTTAAAATATCTGAATTCATCGCAGGATAAGGTATGACATAATTGATTATGCCTTATCCTTCGACAAGCTCAGGATGACAAGTTTGTGGACTGGGTTTAACAATACTTGATGCTTTAGGTTCTTAAGTCAATTATTGTGTTACTTCAGTGACCTCGAGCCCGAAATGAATAGCCCCGTGCTTCAGCGCGGGGATTCAAGAATGATCAAAAGAAAAGGGCTTTGCCCTATTCTGAAGGATCTTACAGAGGTTGTTCTTACAGCTTCGTGCCACTTCGCCGGTACAGGTATGAAGAATCTCTTTTCCACAACGAGAAGAAAAAAAATCCACAAGATCCTTCCACTGAAAAGCTAAAAGAGTCGTCAGGATGAAGCTAAAAACTAGATTTTTCCCAATAATATCCTGATGAATTCATCTTCCTTTATTGTTCCAAATCCACCATTTTTACAAGATTCTTCGTTGTATTCAGTCACATCATCAGGTTTTATTTCTGGATTGTAAATTACGAACGGAATCGCATCATGAGTGTGGGTGCGAACTTCACAAGGTGTAGCATGATCGGGTAGAAGTGCAAGTGATACTGGTTCGTTCATTTTTTCTGTTTCTTCCAAAACGTATTTCACAACTCGTTTATCCAGAAATTCCAGAGCCAGAATTTTTAGATCCACATCACCAGCGTGACCTGCTTCATCAGTAGCTTCCACGTGCAGATAAACCAGATCGTGATCTTTCAGTGCTCTCACAGCAGCTTCGGCTTTTCCTTCATAATTTGTATCTGTAAGCCCGGTAGCACCTTCCACTTCGATCACATCCATTCCAGCAAAAACTCCCAGACCTTTTATAATATCCACGGCAGAAATTACAGCTCCCGAAACATTGTATTTATCTTTTAGAGTTTTCATTTCGGGTTTGTAGCCGGAAGACCAGAACCAAACTGAATTCGCCGGATCTTTGCCTTCCGTAATTCTTTGTTTATTTATGGGATGATCTTTTAGAATTTCCTGTGATCTTAAAATTAGATCGTTAAGCAGTTTTGCTGTTTTTTCACCTTCGTTGCTAATAGCTTCGATCATTACATCTTTGAAGGCAGTTCCCGGAACATCATGCGGTGGAGTGAACTTCAGATCATTGTTTCCACCTTTAACTACAAGCAGATGCCTGAAACTGATTCCGGGATAAAACCTGATCTTATCAGTGGCCAGCTTTTCATTTAAGAAATCGATAAGAACGTGAGATTCCTCTGTGGAAATATGTCCTGCAGAATGATTTTTGATCTTGCCATCTTCAATGCACAGCAAGTTGCAGCGCATCGCCAGATCGCCTTCTTCGATGTTAACTCCCATACTGGCACCTTCCAGTACACCGCGTCCTTCATAAACTTTGTGCACATTATAACCCAGAACTGCCAGATTTGCAACTTCGCTGCCGGGCGGCATATCAAGCGGAACAGTTTGAAACATTCCGGTCTTTCCTATTCTTGCCAATTTATCCATGTTTTCTACTTGCGCTGCCATCAGCGGAGTTTTTCCATTCAGTTTTGCGATGGGATGATCTGCCATTCCGTCACCCAAAATAATGATATATTTCATATTTCACCTCATTTGTTTTTTTATCGTGAACAATTTCCAACAATTTGATGTGAGATGCAATAAAAAAATATTATATCATTGATCTTGGTCAATTTTTCAGTTAAATCTAATTATGGATTATAAAATTTATACTTCTTAAGCTTCCTTCAATAATTCTACTACCAATCGATAAGCCAATCCAACCGCTGGAAAGCAAACGTTTTGGGCAGTATTATTTTTCATAGATTGCTCCAAGCCTTCTTGTGTACTTAGATCCAAACCAGTTAACTCCCGACAAGAAATAGTATTCTTCTCAGCTTCAAAACGACGACGAAACTCTTGAATTACTCCTAAAGTTTGAAATGCTTCTTCCATTGTAGAACCACGTTCTTTTTTGTAGCTAATAGCCATAACTCCACCAGCTACAGCACCACAAACATCACCTGTGTTGCCTATTCCACCTGCAAAGCCAAAAGCAATTTTTGGGATGATTTCATTATCGATCTTCAAATCAAATTCCTGGCAAACTGCCAGAAGTACCGCTTCTGTTCAAACGTAACCTTGTTTCATTAATTGTTCAGCTTTTGTTATCTGCATAGTTACTGCTCCTTGATATTATTCTTTTATCTTAGTTTTTTTCATACTATCTTTACGAAAAATTCCTGCTACTTTAATGAATATGTACCGAACAACGAAAGAAATAACTGCTACAAACAAGGCAAAGATCAAAGGAAGAACTCCACCAATAATAGGAGTCATCCCTACTACAAAACCAATAACATATTCTATTTTGTATACTGGAAACAACAATCCAGAAATCAATAGTCCTATAAATACAATATTTGTTAGATTCTCGGCTCCAAATATAAATGATGCAGCTAAAATCGCACCATAGATTAAGGAACACAGAAAGGCAAAAAGTAAGTTAAGTGGTATTCCAGCCCAACGTGTTGTATTTGGATAAGAGCGAATTCTGTAGCCAAAAACCATACCAAGGATAGGCAAGGTAATCAGTTCAAACCAATTGGATATTGCTGGAAGTTCAGGATTATTGATGAGATGGTGGCTTCTAACACCTCCAGTAAAGTGCTCTAAGGCTAAATGCGCTGCAGCGAATGCGAATGCCATAATTGGAATTAGGATAGGGAAACTATATGATTTTTTCATTTTTCAATATCTCCTTTACTTTTTATATTTTTCAGGCAATTGTTATGCCAAATACGATTGAAAGGATTTAAATGACTGAAAACATAAAAGTTAGATAGTATTGGTAAAAAATACATGGCAGCAGGAATATGCTATATTTGATAATTTATTATCGGGTTGAGTTATTAAAATGATAAAGTTAGTCAAACTCAATTTAAATCCATCAAAAATTCATTTTAAAAATAAAGAAAATTCTTAAATTTGACTATCACCGTGGCAGAGCCAAGGTGTATTTCGCTAAATTTATTTCAGCAAGCTGAAAATCGAATTTTCATTATTTACCCCTCTGCCTTCGGCATCTCCCCTCAAACAGGGGAGAA
>JAIPJH010000019.1 GCA_021734245.1 Candidatus Cloacimonadota bacterium
CAAATATATCCATTTGTTTATGGTCGCTATTTTTTCGAAACATTACCAATACCTTTTTTCACTTATTTATGGATTCAATATGAAAAAATTCATATTTATTGAAAAGGTTTTTTTTTGATACTTTTTAGAGGGAGCTCAAGTTTCTTATTTCAACATAGCCTAACTTATGAATAGAATTTTAATAATTGATAATAATCTCGATAAAATAAATAACTTGAAAAGCTTTCTGGCAAAGCAGCACATGTTTTATGATTTAGCCCGGAATAATTCAGAACTTAGCCCGTTAATATCAAAATTTGTATACAGCATGATTATTATTTTTCTCGATTCAGATTTTAAAGATAGATTAGAAACAGCCATAGATCTTAGGAATAAACTTTCTACTGCAGTAATTACTATTGCTGAAAATTTAAATAGCAAAAAGATCTGCGATTTGATAAACAATAACGTAACATTTATAAGAATGGCAAGGTAACCTATTAATTTTTTTTGGAGGATATTATGAGATGTAATAGAAGCCCCTAGCATTAAAAAACGGGTCTGCCTCCTCCCAGGAAACCAGACCCGCTACAGGATCAATCGTAACACGAGTGAATCCCTTTTTTCAAAAGGGCAAAACCGTACAAAAAAGTAAAGAAAAAATTTAAGGAGAACAAAATGAAACACAAAATATTGATTAATATATTTGTAACACTTCTTTTAGTTTCAGCTCTGGGAAGTGTGTGGGCAGCTACGATATCTTCATCCACTATGGAGTTCCAGGGAACACTCACTGAAAATGGTGGCGAATACTCCGGAACTATCATGCTACAAACACCAGGATTCGATAACTATGCAATGATAGGTTCTACCGTGCAGAGCAACGCATCTTCCATTGATGGTGATCTGGTTGGGAATGACCATGACGCTTATCCTAATTGGGATCCTGATGTTCCTGATGATACATGGTATGCGCTAAATCTGGATGGAATAACTGATACATGGGATCTCAGATATTTGAATACTGAAAATGATCCAACTTCTGGAGCTGCTTATACGCCTTTGTCCGGAACTGTTCACTGGACTGAGAATTATGTTAGTGAAACAAATCAAAACTGGTCAGAGAATTGGCCTTGGGGAGATGAAGATGTAAAATATGCCTTCCCGGGGTTTGATTTAGAAATAACTGATAATGGCAGCGGAAATTATACAGTAACACTTACACCAGCTGTAGCACCCACCGCAACAGGCATCGACCCTATTGGACCAGTTGTAAATGAAAATACTGGAGAAAGCTATGGCACTATCCAGGCTGCTATAGATGCTGCCACAGCTGGCGATGTGATCGAAGTGGCTGCGGGGACGTATGATGAACAACTAGCTATCGATAAAAGTTTAACTATTACTGGTTCGGGTGCAGATCAGACATTTGTAAAAGCAACTGGTAATTCACCCGTTATAACTATTTCAAGTGATAATGTAACTATTCAACAATTGGAGATTACAGATGATACTCAATTGATTGAAGGAATAACAATAGTGTCCGGAGCTTCTACAGGACTGACTTTAAGTAATATTGATTTTACTAACCTGGGGAATAATCCTGGGCCTGGTAATGCATATGGTATTACTATCGACAACTCATTTTCGAACTTAGATGCTGAATATTGTACCTTTGATGCTACAAATCTTGGGGAATACTCTAGAGCGACGGGTATGTTTGCAGGAAAAAATAATGACTATAATTTAACTGATTTCAGTTTTGATAATTGTACATTTTCTAAACTATTTGTTGGTATATACGTTAGCGCAAACACTGATGGTTTCGATATCACCAATAATACATTTGGGCCATTTGAATTAGAAGATTGTCATGCTGCGGTTGCAGGTGTTTATATGGGAGATGGTAAAGATACATACGACTTAAAAAACATTAATGTAACCGGTAATACTTTCACAACTTTTGGTAGAGGTGTGTATATATGGAATTATGCTCCTAATTCTACTACCGGTCCATTTAACATTAGTAATAATACTTTTACAAATTCAATTTGGAGCTCACCAATTCGATTCATTTTCGGTCTAGATGGTATGGCTGATTACTCTATTGATGGAATTAGTATTGATAATAACACATTTACACAGGATTCAGATATTGGAGCCAATGTCGCTTTAATTGATTTGCGTAATTATGATGCCACAATAACTTCTTGTGATATTGATATTACTGATAATGACATGACTTTCACCGGTGCTCCTTACACTGATGCTATGTATGGTATCAAGTTCCTGGTTGGAGGTGATGCTTTTTATAATACACTCATTGATAATAATGTATTGAATGGGGGAAGTACAGCCGGTGCTGGTACTATTGTATCTTCTGGCATAGTTGTTGATCACTATAATGGAGATTACACTTGGACTCACGACTTAGATATTGATGCTACAAACAATAATATCACTGAATTTGATAATGGCTTAAGTGTTTACAGTTCTACTAATTCAGCCTTTGGAGATCTGCCAACTAATTCAAGTTTAGTTCTCAATAACAATTCATTAACTGACTTTGATAATTTGGCAATTGAATATGGTTCAGGAGAATACATCGATGCTACCTACAACTACTGGGGACCAAATGATCCAGCTGATCTGATTGCCGGCAATGTGCTTTACATACCCTGGTATGCCGATGAAGCTATGACAACAACAGTGGGAAATCCTGTAACCAATACAACTCAAAATACTGGTTATGCTACCATTCAAGCTGCTATAGATGCTGCCAATGCTGGTGATGTGGTCAGTGTGAGTGCAGGAACGTTTAATGAAGATAATCTATTAATCGATAAAGCTTTAACTTTGATTGGAGCAGGTAAAAACAGCACATTTATAGATGCTAGTGCTTCTACAAACACAGGCAATGTTATAAATATAGATTTAACATCTGGCGATGTTGTTATAAGTGGCTTTAAAATCCAATCAGGAATTGAAATGTTTGGAATTAGTGCCAGTTCTTCAGATAACACTTCAATTATTGAAATTTCAGATAATGATCTTATGGGCTACGGTACTGGTGTTACTACAAACACTGATTATGCAATCATTGCAGGATATGGAAGTGTTGCAAAAGTTGTGATTGATAATAATGATATATCAAACTGTTATTGTAATGGAATTCTATTTGAAAAGCAACTTGGTGAAACAGAGATATGTAACAATACTTTAACTTCAGGTCCTGAGGGCATGCCTGTAATTTTCAGTATGAGTTATGGTGATGCAACGACACAAAACAATATTACTACAAAACAGTGGATACATGATAACACTATCGATGCAAATGGTGGCTCGGGAATTGTGTTTGCCAGTGCTTTTGGTGCTGCAGGATACAATGAAAGAAATTATGGTAAATATACAAATATTGAAATTGAAGATAATGTTATCTCTAATATCGGTTCTTCATTAAAAAAAGGAATACAGCTTGAGATGGATGGTGATAATGGAGGTTTTGAGAACACAATAATTTCTAACAACGTAATATCTGCTCCTACTCCAGGAACCAGCAGAGGTATACGTCTTTTGGGTTTAGTAACTAGTTCAGTAATTGAAAACAACAATATCTCTGGCATGAATCAAGGTATATATCTTAGTGGGACATGGGGTCAATCTATCTATCCAACAGGTTCTGAAATCCATTACAATTTGTTTTCTGGAAATAATATGGCCGTAGAATCTCAAGATACTGATATTTCTAATGCTGTGGATGCAACCCGCAACTACTGGGGTGACCCCTCCGGTCCTGATCATACAGATAATCCTTTAGCTGGATTAGGTGATCCTGTTTCCGATAACGTAGATTTCATGCCCTGGTATGCAACGGCTACCACTACTCCAGCAACTGAACTGGCAACTTTGAACAGCGATGATGGCAGTGATGCTACTTTTACGGTATTTACATCAGATGAACTCACAAATGCCCTTGCTAATGCAGTTGATGGAGATGAGATAGTTCTTGGAACTGGGACTTTTACAGGTAATTTCACCGTAGAAGATGATATCACCATTTCCGCTGCTGATGGTGCTGTTCCTACTATTCAAGGAGAAGATGGTAGTCCTGCTTTAACTATCGACACTGATGGTGTAAGTGTGAGTGGAGTGAATATTGAAGCAGACAGCGGAGATGAAGCCGTAGAAGTTAGTTCCAACGTTACTGATGGTGCGACTGTAAGCTTAACCGATGGAAGTATTATTTCTGATATTGCCAATAGTGGTCTTGTGAATAATGCCTCATCTGGCACTGTAGATGCGACCAGTAATTATTGGGGAGATCCAGATCCGAGTGGCTATGTAACAGGAAGTGTTGATTATGGTGATCCAATCGTGAATGATCCTGTGCAAATCTCTGTATCTCCTGCCACCTATCTAATATCAGGTGGAGAAACTGCTCAATATGATGTTAATATTGGCGAAGTTGCTGAAATCAGGTCATTCCAGATCGAAATCATGATGGATAAAACTGATTTTGATGCACCTGTTGAAGGAGCTTTCACTATCGGTTCTCTTCTCACTGATGCCGCAACAGCTGCAAGCACTTCGACAGTTTTTGAAGTGGATGATCTTACTGGAGCTGAAGATGATTATTACACTTACCGGGTTACAGGAACAACTCTGGGAGTTGCCAGCGGTACAGTTGCTTCTGGTAGCTCAGGTCAGCTGTTCTATCTTAACCTCACAAGTTCAACAGGTGTTACTAATCTTGATGGCAGTAACATCAGTTTAGGATTCCTCTCTGCAAGAGATGAAACTAATGGCGGAATTCCTTGTGACGGCCTAACTAACGGTGTTGTAACCATTGACTCCGTTGTTCCGGTTATCGACGATATCACGGAATCTGAAAATGGCTATTATGCCACAGCTCCTGAAATCAGCGCTCTGGGTTACAGTGATAATTATAATGTTGCCACATTCTACTATCAAATGGATGTAACAACAGGTTCCTGGACAGAGATTTCAGGTACAGCATCTGGCACAGTTCCCGGTACTACATGGGCTACAGCAGATTGGACAGTTCCCGGCTTTGAAGGATTGGGTGAAGGAAGTCATACTATTTACTTCCAGGCAATCGATGAAGCTGGCAATTCTGGTATAAATTACAGCTGGCAATTCAATAAAGATACTACTGCACCAGATGCCTTAGCTTGGAAAACAAGTGGAAACAACAACTATCCACAGACTTCTGTAGATAGCAATAACAGTATTGTGTTACAATGGGATGATCCTTCAGAATCCTATTCCTATATTCATATCTGGCGAAAAGCATATTCAGATTTTGGAACCAATACAGGATATCCAGAATATACCGGTACCGCACCTTCCGGAACTGTAGATCTGCCAACCGATCCAGAAGCTGCTACTGATCCTGATTATGGCTGGACCAAACTTACAAAAGCAAATATCACCAGCTACACCGATACAGGTATGGATCGTGATTACTACTATTATGCTATCTATATTGAAGGATTGAACGGTATGCCCAGTGCTGCTTCTACTGTTTCTCCAGCACTGTCTTATTGGCTGGGTGATGTAAATGCAACACCGGATGGTGTAGTTACAAGTGATGACATTTCACTCTTTAGTGCAGCCTGGAATACAACTCCAAGCGGAAGTATTCTGGATGTTGGCCCAACTGCTGACAATTCCAGAAATGCCCTTCCGGAACCTGATGGTGCGATTGATTTCGAAGATTTGATGATCTTTGCTATGAACTATGAAAACACCAATTACACAGCCTATCGTTCTGAACATATCTATGATCCTGTTCCGATCCGCATCGATCTGGAATTGGAATATCTCAATGATGAGATCGTTGCCAAGCTGATATTAAATCAGAACAACGGCTTTGTAAAAGGCGTCAGCATTCCGATTCAATTTGGTTCAGATCTCAGCTTTGTTTCAGCGCAGGCAGGAGATATCTGGCCCGATGGCGTATTCTTCGATCATATTATCAAAGATAATGTTGTCGAAATTTCAGGTTCAGTTCTGGGTGGCAGCAGCTGCATAGAAGGAAATGGAATTTTAGCAGAAGTACATTTCCAGATAACAGGTTCAGAAGATGAACTACAACTGCAGCACATGACAGCCAGAGACATCTTCAACTCTGATCTTGAGATCATGAACAATCCAACCGGAAATGATCCTAACAACATCATTCCACTGGTAAATTCACTTGGTAATAACTATCCCAATCCATTCAATCCGACTACCACTATTAACTTTGGATTGAAGGAAGACTGCAAAGTAAATATTACTCTTTATAACATTCGAGGTCAGAAAGTAAAAACTCTGATCAATGATAATATGCCGGCCGGACAGCATCAGGTTATCTGGAACGGTAAAGATGATAGCGGGAAAACAGCAGCTTCTGGTGTTTACTTCTACAAGATGCAAACCGATGACTTCTCTAAAATCAGAAAAGCCATGCTGCTGAAATAATAACAATTGGAGTCCACCTCTTGCGGGGTGGGCTCCTTTATTTTAGATTATGAAAAATTTAGTAAGATCGATGATTTTAATCCTGATGATTTGGGGCCAGCTGAAGGCTGTAAATATCACAGCAGAACCTTCTCTTTCTGCTCTGAGTATTGGCCTGAATAATATCTTCTCCATTCAGGTTCAGGAAAATATCGATTTTAGAGGTTGTAAAATTGTCATCGGCTATAATGCCAATCTTGTTCAGTTTGAAAGTGTGCAGCAGGGCGATCTGTTTTCCGGTTACAACGTGGGTTGGTGGAACGTCGATGATTCAACACCGGGAATAATTGATGTGGAATGCATAATTTTTGGTGCCGGTGTTTATACCAGTGGTCCGGGTAATCTTCTGGATATCACTTTTTCTTCACTTGCTCAGGGAAACTGCACTTTACAATTTTCTGAGACGACACTATACGATGTTGCCGGTAATCCCATTTCTAACGTGACTGGAACCGATTTCTTGATAATTACAGGAAATAATCCATCTTACGCGGCAGGAAAATGTTTTCTGCAGGGAGCTTACGAGAACAGTTATGTGATGAACACAGACTTGCAGAATATTATTCCCTTTACTTCACCCTACAGCCAGGATCCTGTTTCGATAGATCAGATTCCGGATGATATGGTAGACTGGTTGCTTTTGGAATTGAGAAACACTTTAACAGGATCGGCTGTAAAAATGCAATCCATGATCCTGCATGCTGATGGTTCCATCACTTCGCCAGATCTTCCTTGTTTTGTATTCTGGAATCATCGACCTCAAAGTTATTATATCGTCATCTATCATCGTAATCATTTACCGATAATAAGCAGCAATGCAATTCAATTCAAAAACGAAAGCGATCCGGTAAATTATGATTTTACCAATGCCTTGAACGTTTATGGAAGCGGTGCTGTTATCAGGTTGAATACTGGTCTTAACGGCATGATCGCAGGAGATGCGAATCAGGACGGCAATGTCTTTCCTGATGATTTGAATGATTTTTGGAGATCACAAGCAGGCCAGACGGGTTATTTGGAAGGAGATTTCAATTTAGATGGCAATGTCTTTCCTGATGATCTAAATGATCTCTGGAGAATCAACAGTGGAAAATCTACTAATGTACCATAACAAATACTGGGAGAAAATATGAAGTTAAAATGTCTTATGGCAATCGTAATAATTCTGATTCTGGCAATGAGTCTGAAATCTGAAGTTGTGGTAAATGCCGGATTGCCAAGTTATCAACTAATCAAAGATCAGAATATCACCATTCCAATTGAGATCAGCGGACTGACGCAGTCTATTCGTGCTTTTGAAGTATGCCTGGAATATGATACCGCTTATCTCAGTGCTACAAGCAGCGATCTTACAGAAGGCAGTTTCCTGGCTCAGACCGGTGATGAAACTCAGTGGTATGCTTCTGGCGATAACGGCAGTTTGACAGCTACTTGCTCTATCCTGGGAGTGACTTCAGGAAGTAGTGGAAACGGAACTTTATTCACAATAAGTCTAACCAATCTGAATCAAGATATTTTAGCCGGCACAGAATTAGTAATCAGTAGAGTTATTCTACGTGATCTTTTAAATAATTCAGTTACTGTTGATCAGATAGATAATAGTATCATTTACATAGATGCTTCACCGGTTTATTTAAATATAAGCTTATTTTTGGAAGGCCCTTATCAAAGTGGCGGTTCAATGACTCATGCTTTAACTGACAATGCTATCCTGCCTTTAGATTCACCTTATGATGATCAGGTTTTAACGCAGTTTCCTGATGTTGATCCAAATTCTATTGTAGATTGGATCTATATAGATCTCAAGCTTGATGAAAACGCTGTAGCAGATAAATCTGCCAATGCCTTTCTATTGGATAATGGTTCTGTGGTCGATGTGAACGGGAATAGCAGTTTACCTTTTTATTTTACTACAGCAACTCAGTACTTTCTGCAGATCAATCATCGTAATCATCTTCCTGTAATGACTCAGGATAAAATTATTCTATCAGATAATCCTGATAATGCTACTTCTTTAGATTTCACTGATCCTACTAATGCTTTTGGAAATCCAAGTACAAATCTTAAAAAATTGGAAACAGAAGTTTTCGGATTGTATAGTGGTGATGCTAACGGTGATGGCAATATTTTTCCGAGTGACTTAAACGATTACTGGCGTATTCAAACAGGACAAAGTGGATACAAAACTGCTGATTTTAATCTGGATGGAAATGTTCTTCCAACTGACCTTAATGATCTCTGGAGAATAAACTCCGGAATAAGTTCACAAATACCTAAATAGTAAAAAAAATAACGAGAGGATAAAATGAAATTTAAATTTGTTTTTTCTTAGCCATAGGACTCTCCTTATTTTTTTCTTTAAGACGATCAGGAATGTCCAGCCTGATCTGTCAACTTTCCTATGGTCAATTGGACTAAACTTTAAATAGTATGATAAGTCGAAAGTTAATATATCCGGTAAGTAATCGGGGTTTTTTAGGAGAATTATTGGAAGAGAAAATAAAACTTCTTATTGTAGAAAATGAAGGCATAATCGCTCATTATTTAAAACTGGAATTAGAATTGGAAGGCTTTGATGTGGTTGGATTTGTAGCTTCTGGTGAAGAAGCAGTAAAATTGGCAGCATTTCATTTGCCTGACATAGTCTTAATGGATATAAAGCTGGCTGGTAAGATTGATGGAATTACAGCTGCCGACATAATTTCAGAAAATCTTCAGATTCCGATAATTTTCATGACCGGTTATTCCAGATTTGAGATCACGCAGAGAGCAAAAGAACTAAATCCTCTTGTTTTTTTTGATAAACCTGTTTCTGTTGAAGTTATTAAATCTTTGATATTGGATTATTTCAAAACATAATTAATATTGAAATTCAGTAGATAAAATTCGATCCACCATTAATGATATTGCCTTATATAGGCTGGTATAAAAGCCAGCCAGTTGCTGGCAAATGCCAATACCACCGCCATTCCAAACAAGGGAAAACCGGAAAAACTATTATTGAAAAACTCTTTTATACTCTTCAATCAAAGTTTAAGGAGATCTTTATTCTTTCAACCTCTTACCCATTGATAAGACTGTTAAACACATTTTTTAAAATTTGCTTACATCAAATAAAGAAAATTCTTAAATTTGACTTTCACCGTTGCAGAGCCAAGGTGTATTTCGCTAAATTTATTTAAGCAAGCTGAAAATCGAATTTTTATTATTTACCCCTCTCCGGCAACTGCCGGATCTCCCCTCAATCAGGGGAGAAAATTTGCAAAACCCCGATGCAGAGCAGCGAGGAATTCTTTCAATTAAAAACAGATTATCTGTGATTCTAAGTTTTGATGAAAAATTACATTCCTTATCCAAAATTTTGCACATACTGTATCTTCAATTGATTCATCAAATTTCTGGAATAATAATTGCATTTATTCTATTAGGAGCAAGGAAAATAAAATAATAGGAGTTTATTATGAAAAAATTCGTATTGATCCTTGCAATTGTCCTCTTAAATTTACTGCTGTCAGCTGAATACCAACCAGCCACTTTCAGTGAAATCAAAGCCAAAGCAGAAGCAGGAGAGGCTCTTTCTCAGGCAAAATTAGCTGATCTCTATATTCGTGGAACTGATGAAGTTGTCAGGAATATTGAAAAAGCAATCCCTCTTTTGCAGAAAAGTTATGCACAGAATCATCCTTTTGCCGCTTATTATCTGGGATATCTGGCCCTGACCGGTGTAGAGCTGGAAAAAAATTATACCCAGTATTTTGAAGAAGCTTTTTCAGGAATTTCCCAGATGGCGGAAAATAACGATCCGGAAGCAATGCTGAAGCTGTCTTCTTTTTATCGTTATGGCTGGGCTACCGATCCTGATCCCGTCAAAGCTGATGAATTTCTGCAAAAGGCAGCAGCAGCTGGCGTTCCCCGCGCTATCTATATTTTGGGAAATAGTTATTTAACAGGACAAATGACTGAAGTTAATTATGAAAAATCCTATCAGCTTCTATCGCAAATCTCCGAAACGAACCAAGAAGCCAAATATCAGATTGCCAATATGATCTTTGCCGGACTGGGTACAAAGCAGGATCAGGAAAAAGGACTGCAAATGATATGGGAAGTTCAAGCTCCCAATCTGAAAGCAGTTCAAACTACAGTGGAAGGTGACTTTCTGATTCCCAACCTACCTCCTCCCACCTATTCCCTGGCCATCGATGAAGGCAGCTGTGGAGAAAATGTTGTCTGGACAATCAGGCAGAAACTGAAAAAACCGATTTCTCAGTATGAGATAAATGTTGCCGGAGGTATGCCCGGCAGAGGTCTGCACAGTGATGAAATGCTTGTTGCTATGAATAAACTGCAAATACCGTATAAAGAGATTTCCGATCAATTTGAAGATCAGGCTGAAGATCTTCTTTCCCAGAAATACCATGATTTTTTGTATGAAAAAGTAATACCGCAGGTATTAGCAGAAAATCCCGTCATGATCGGTGTGAAAGTCTATCCAAACCGATTCCCGCAATGGCCATACGATCACTTTGTTCTATTGGTCGGCTATAATAAAAATACCGATGAGCTGATCTTTAACGATTTTAATAATAGAAGGCGAATGCCAGCTGCTAAACTGCTCAATCAAGAACCTGGATACTCATTTGTAAATCAGTTCAATATTGTTTTTGCTGTAGTTTTTCCAGAGTTGTAGATGTTAAAAAAAAAGGCTGAGCATCGAAAAAATGATGTTCAGCCTTGATTATTTTACCTAATATTTTATCTCTCTTTCAACGGTATATTCACCTAATTCTATTTTTGTCCAGTTACCATTATCATCTGTTTCTATGTTGCATTCGTAAGTTTTAGTCAACATGATGTTTTTACCGTCTATTTTTGCACCGTTTGCCAGTACAGTTTCTTTCATAAGTTGATCGATGAGGGGTTGCATTCTGCTTTGAGCTGCCAATCTGCGTGACTGCTTGGAATTGGTTGTTTCACCAAATTTACTTTTAATTTTCGCATACAATCCCACATAGGAGTCTTGGAGTTCGTAAGTAATTTCATATTTTCCCGGCAGGCCATTTGTTATATCCTTGGCTTCTGCTTGTACAGTATAAGGTTTGGCTTCAATTGTGATATGAGCAGAATCTCCCAGAACAAATTCAGAAGTGAACCAGTTATTTCCATGCAGAGTCATAGATTGGATAAAGTTAAAATCCGTAAGTTTCGCTTTCTGATAACTACCATTTCCAAAAATGGTTTTCACCTCATTAAGATCGCCTTCCAGTTTATAGGGTTCGATGACATGTGGCGAAGTATAATCGTTGAAACTCAACACAAACTCAACCTGCGGTGTAACACTGTAATGACAATCTATCTTACTATTTCCGAAATTGTAGTATAGGTGTTTTTGCTCTGCTGGATGAAGATCAGCAACATCGGTTATGACTACATCTTCTTTCATTTTTTTCAGATAGGAATCTTTAGCTCCTTTTAGTTCAAGAGTTTTAATGTCCCCTTTTTTCAGATCATATTTAAATTCCAGAAGAGTATTACCAGTTTTTTTTACTACTCCTTCGCACTTTTTCATACCGGTATTATTAACTTCATACGGAAAGATCGGCAGAGGAATCGGCAGATCAAGATTGGCAGCGATCACATCATTGATCATCAGCACGTTAGACATTGTATAAATATCCATATCCATTAGGACTGGAATATTGGGATAGTTGTTGATCCCCTTGGCATAATAAGCTGCAAAAGGTTCAGCAGTATTATAAGCTTCCAAAACAGCAATATCTTTGCCGCTGAATGATCCAGATTTGTTAATTATATTATCAAATCTGTCACTATTGATTTCCCAGACCTTATGTATGTGCTCATTTGATTTTTCACTATCCAATAACCAGGCATAACCAATAGCCAAATTATAGTGAACTGCCCAGAGTTCATCGTCTTTTACATCACTTATAATTGCTTCCCAGAAATCGACGCAATCCTGTATTTTCTTCATTTTCTTACTGGAAAGTAGCACTTTCTTATTTCCTTCTACTATCTTTTTATATTTTTTTGAAATATCTTTGGAATCTTTCTGGGATTTGATTGTATATACACCCAGCGGAACAGAAAATTCTCTGGCGCCATAAAGACCGAACAGAACGCGTTTTGCATGGGTAAGTGCGCCTTCGATGCAAGCCTCAGTGTAGGGATGTTTTTCGCTGGGTTTCTCTGTTTCTTCACTTTTTTTGCCAAAGCTGAAAAGCTCTACTTCGCCACCACCGCCTTTGGGCCAGTTCTTTGCTTCACCAATGCCGGTAACAGCACCGAAATCCTTTTCCAGCAACATTTTCTGACCGTCATAAATGCGCATCCTGGCTGCCACGCGATAACTGAATTGATGATTGCCCTTATTGTTTTTCATCGGAGCCATCATCGGACGGGCGGAATCATCGGGTGTGTAAACCACTACTACCTTCAATGTTCCTGTGGCATCTGCCAGTGATACCGGAATGTCAAAAAGCGGCCAGTCCGTGAATTTTTCCACTTTATCGGCAAATATATTTACAACCAGTTCATCCATGTTGAGCGTTTTGCTTTCCGTTTTAATCCCCAGCTTACCCAGTCCTTTGCCCATCGTGTCCCGGGTTTCCGATTGATCTGCCTGAATGTAAACCTTAGCACTTGTGTAGTTCGGCATTTCATTTGGCAGCTGCAGATACTTCACAGGCTCAACTTCATAATATTTGGCGGCAAACAGATTGAAACTGACGGCCAACAGACAAACCAGAGCCAGTGAAACTGTTTTTAATTGCGAAATTCTCCTCATTTTACAACTCCTTCCTTTTTAAAAAAATATTTTTCCGGTTTTTTGAAAAACGGGTCTTGTTGGTCAAGTAAAATCAATTACTGAATTAAATTCACGCTAAATAGCATTATCAGCTGATTCCATAAGTTTTTGCATCCGTTGAATTTGGTATATACTGAAGTTTTTTGGGGAATTAATAATTTTTTTAAAACAATGAAAGGCATCCGACCGAAGTCCGATGCCTTTTCATCTATTTATGGGGAGGGGATTTTGCTTATTTTAACATAACCATTTTCTTAACACTTGTATAACGTCCACCTTCCGGTGCAACTTCCGAAAAACGTGAAAAATAGATGCCGCTGGAAACCTGATTTCCGTAATTATCAGTACCATTCCAGATCACCTGATGATAACCGGCAGATTGTTCTGCATCTACCAGGCTTTTGATCAGCTGACCTTTTGAGTTATAAATATTTAATTCTACCTTGGTATCTTGCGAAAGATCGTAGCTGATCGTGGTGGTGGGATTGAAAGGATTGGGAAAATTACTTAAATTTGAAACCGCTGCTGTTAAAATCTCAGCAGCAGCCACAGTTTGATAGGGAGTTTGAGCTGCCTGTAAAATCTCCCGGTTATTCCAATTTTGAATGATGGCAACAGCATGCAGATCTTCCAGATTCCAGTCCGGCTGCATATCAACTGAAAGCTGAGCAGTGTAAACAGCTGTTTCACCACTGTTAAAAATCGTTACATCCTGCTCATCCGATTTTGCCACTACCAGGTAGTACCAGGGATTTTCTTCACTGTACTCTTTCCAGTTAGTAATCACAAAAAATATTTTATTTGTAGTCGTAGGAAGGCTGTTTTCCAGATTTACTTCCGCAGTTACTGTAAAATCTTCAGGGCGAATATGCTCAAAATCTAAATTTATATCAAAATCACTTTCCAGAACCACAATATCATCATAAGCTTGTTGAAAATAAACATTACAGCAGTCCCAGCCTTCATATACATGAGTTCCACCAATTATACCGGTGGGATAGACCGCAGCCTGGTAATAAGCAAATCTGTCAGCAGCTCCGGGAGATAATTCATGATCGTACAAACTCCAGCTGAGAGGAATCACATAATTATTTGTCATATTAATGTAATTCAATGCACTACGTGCAAGGCCGTCCACTCCTCAGCAGCCGGGATCACTTGTGAAAACTTCGCCCACCACATAACGCTGGGCAGCAAAGAGTGTAAAACTGGCCAAAATCAGCAGGATCAGCAAATATTTTCTCATGAATTCTCCTTTATATTTTTGCTAGTAATTGATGCAATTTGCATTCCCAACTCAGAGAAAGTTTTCAAAAAATTTAATTATTATATATTTAAAACTCAATTGACAGAATATTTATTGGTATTTTTTTGTATAAATTGATTGAGGTAGGTAATATGTTCAGATTAATGATCATAATTCTGGTAGTTTTCACAATCTCAGCCTGCGGTTCAAAGGTTCCGGTCTTCGACCAGGAAAATGCTTTTGAGATCCTGCAGCAGCAGTGTGATCTGGGACCGCGATATCCGGGTTCTGCCGAGATAGAACTCTGTCGTGATCTGATCATTAATAAATTAAGCTCAACCAGCGCCCTGGTTGAAGAGCAGCCTTTTGAAACAACACAATTGGACAGCGTGATGCAGGGCGTGAATATCATTGCCCGTTTCTATCCCCGCCTGAGCCGCAGGATTCTGCTGGCAGCTCATTACGATACCAGGCCCTGGGCTGATAAAGAGGAAGATCCCAGTCTGCACAAGCAACCGATCAGCGGTGCCAATGATGCTGCTTCCGGGGTGGCTGTACTTTTGGAACTGGGCAGGATCTTTGATCAATATCCACCACAGCAGTTCGGTATCGATCTGGTCTTTTTCGACCTGGAAGATATGGGCAGATACAATAACAATGAAACCTGGTGCCTGGGTTCAACCTATTTTGCTGAAAATTACAAAGATGAATTTCCTGAAAAAGCGATTGTAGTAGATATGATCGGAGATGCAGATCTGGTTATAGATATGGAATATCTTTCCTATCACAATTCTCCGCTTCTGGTAAAAGAGGTTTGGGAAACTGCTCAGGATCTGGGTTTTAGCGAGTTCCAGACCAGAATAACCAAACGCATCTATGATGATCATGTTCCCTTGCTGAAAGCTGGATTTAAGGCCATCGTTATTATTGATTTTGAATATCCCTACTGGCATACTCTGGAAGATACTCCCGATAAATGTTCACCCTCTTCTCTCTATGTGGTCGGCCAAACCCTATTAGAGCTGATCTACCAGGAAAAATGATAAAATTACTTGATAATTTACTGACCGAAAATGAGCAGAAGATCCTGCTGTTTCTAGTCGCTTTCGCTTTTCTTGGCCTGGTGGTCGGTGATACCTTCCTGGTTGCAGATCAGCCTGCGGAAGAAGTGGAAGAAGTTGATTTCGGCACTGATTATGCAGTAAAATATGACCTACTTACAGCCAGTAAAGAGGAACTTATCACTATACCAGGTATAGGAGAAAAACGAGCAAATGATATTTTGAATTATCGCCACGAAGTTGGATTTTTAAACAAATCCGATCTTTTGAATGTGAAGGGAATTGGCAAGGCTACTTATCTCAAGATCGAGCCTTATTTTAATGATCTGGGAAATTCAGAAATAGCAGCAGAAACATCACAACCCTCTCAAGCACAGAAAGAAGAAAAAATAAACATAAATTGCGCCAGCCTGGATGAACTGACCCGGCTGCCCGGTATCGGCCCGGCCAAGGCGGAAAGGATCCTGGCCCTGCGCCGGGAATTAGGAAATTTTTCCAACAAAGACCAGCTGCTGCAGGTAAAAGGAATTGGTGCCAAGACTTTGGAAAAGATGCGTGATATGATAATCTTGGAAGATCGCTAAAATGGAAGTATTGGAGTTTAAATATGCCCGACCAGCTTAATCCGACAATTACTCTGGCAGAACTTTATGAAAGCCAGGATCAGCTGCTGGATGCACTGATGGTTTACCAGAAACTTTTACACCGCAAGCCTTCTACGGAACTGGAAGAGAAGATCCTGGATCTGAAAAAGAAGATATTTGCTGATGATGAGATGCAGTACAATCCTGTCATTGAACAGGTTTTCAGCCAGGAAGAACGTCTGAAGTTCAATATCCTGCCACACTCCTGCTACAAGAATTTCAAATCATCGCTCAAGCAGCCCAAACTGGATTCCATGGACGATCTTGAAGAGGTGGAATCCGATCCTGTTATCAGCGCCGAATACAACAAAGAACTGGATAAGGTCTTCAGGGAATTTGAACAGGAACATAAAGATGTACTTGTTTCCCAACCTGTTGATGAAGATCTGGATAAGGAGTCATCGGAAATATTTACGGAAGATCTTGCCGAGCAGCCCCGGCAAACTGAGCAGCAGGAAGAATCGACTGCCATGCCACCAGCCGAAGAAACAGAATCTGAAAAGAAACCTGAAATCAGAGAGGAAGATGATTTCTTTAATATTCCTTTTGAAGATCTGGCTCAAACCTTCAGGAAAGATCAGCAGAAAGCAGAAACTTTATCGGAACATCCCCAGAAGACTGCAGATACCAAGCAAGAACAACTTGCAGAAGCAGACCGGTCAACCCAGGAAAAACCTGAAAAGAAAAATACGCCAGCAAAGGAACATACAGAAACAGCTGAAGAACCTTGGCAAGAAACTGAAGAAATAACCGAATCTTCCCAGCAGGAAAAGGAACAGAAAATCACCAGACCTGCAGAAGAAAAATCAGCAGTTACAACTTCTGAAAAAGAAATAGACCAGGATGAACTTCAGGCTCAGGCGACTGAAGATAAGATCAAGCAGATCACAAAAAATAAAGAGCCTGAACCTATCAAGCTTGAAGAAAAGATCGAAGATGAGATCTTCATCAGCACTGATCTGCAGGATGAAGTTTCCGAAAAACTCACTGTTGAAAAAGTAGATGATATCTTACAGACTGAAAAAACAGAAGAAAAACTGAAAGATAGAGAAACGGTCGCTGAAAAAACTTCACCCACAGAATCAGAAGAAAGAGAATTCCAGGCTGCTGCTTCACCTCAAGAGGACAGCAGCGATCTAAGTTTTGAACCCGCCGATAAGGTTGCAGAAGAGCTGACAACAGAAGAAGCTGAAACGAAAAAGGAAATGAAATTTCCCCAGCGGGAAAATATGGAAGGGCTTAGTTTTGAAGAAATGATGGCCAGGCTGGATGAAGAACAGGATACAGAAACAACAGAAAAGCCAGAGGAAATTTCTGAAGAAGTTGAGAAGCCTTCCCCACCTGAGACCAAAAAGGCAAAGCAAGATATAGAACCTGCAGCAGAAACAGAAGAAGCTCCGGATCAAAGTAAGAGTGTCGCCACAAAATTGAAGAATAATCTACCCTTTGAATATACCGAAGATGATATCAGCTTAAAAGAACTGGAAGCAGAACTTAAGGCTGAATTTCAGAAAACCAGGAAGCTGAAACTGAAAGAAAAGGAAGAACCTTCTGTAATTAAAGATATTTCCCAAACAGATATCGAACCCATCTTATCCGAGGAAGATAAATCTGATGATAAAACGGTTGAACAAAAGACTGAGATTACGCCGGAAGTTCTGGAAAAAATCCTCGCTTCCAACAAAAGTAATCAAATTGAAGACGAAATCAAACCTGTCACTTATGAAAAAAGTGCTGATAAAGATGATCTTCTGGCCGGATTTGAGCAGGTTGAAAAAGAAAAAGAAGAACCTGTTATCAAGCAACAGAAACAAGCCGATTCTGACCAACTGGATGATCTGGAATTTTCACCAGATTCCACTGCGGAAGATACTTTAGAAGATATTAAAGAAGCTAAACCGTCAACATCTGAAGATATTAAACAAGATAAAACATCAGCACCTGATCTGGAAGACCTCAGTTTTGATCTGAGCAGCCAGGAGGAAGAAGAGGATATCCAGAAAAAACCTGCTTCCCAGAAGCCGGATCTGGGAGATTTGGATAAACCGTTTGAAGAAATTGCGGTAGAAACAGCTGCAAAACCGGAAAAAATAGATAAGCCAGAAGCCAGCGATCTGGAAAAAGATTTTGCTGAAATTTCCTCTGAAAAAGACAGTAAAGAAGATCAACAGAAAGCTGAACCTGAGACCGAAAAACGCTTTTCCGAATATGTGCCTGGTGCCAATAAGTCTGATGATGAATTTTTCAGTAATTCCTTTGATGATATTATCAAGCAGTCCAATGAAATAATCCGTCACAAGGATCTCGGATTTAAGGCTGACGATGTAATAAAAAAAGACAAAAAAGAAAAGAATGACAAAGAAAAACAATAAAAAGAACGAGATCAACAAATTATGTGATCGCTGTGAGAGAAGCTGTAAACAGACAGCTGCCACGATCCTTCTCTCCTGTCCCAATTTTGTAAAGAAACCCAAGCAGATGGAATTTAAATTTTCCTACTCCAAAGAATAATGAGAATAATAACAGGTAAATATAAAAAAAGCAATCTCTTTGCAGTGCCCGGTTTCACGGCCAGGCCGACCACCGATTTTACGCGGGAAGTCATCTTCACGGTGCTAAATTCCTGCCAGAATCTGCAGGTTCTGGATATTTACGCCGGCAGCGGCTCGTTAGGATTGGAAGCTCTCAGTCGTGGAGCCAGATTCGTGGATTTTGTGGATTTTTCAGAAAAATCCATTCGAACCATGATCAAGAATGTGCACAAACTTGGTTGCAAGCTGGATTGCAAGATCCATCGCAAAAAAGTCAGTGCCTTTTTGAAAAGCTGTGACAAGAAATTTGACATTATCCTGATGGATCCGCCTTATGACCGCATGCTGGTAAATAAAACAATCAAACAGATTTTTGACAATGAGCTTCTGGCAGAAAACGGCAGGCTGGTGATCGAACATTCCAGCCGGGAAAAGATAGATCCGATCTGGCAGGACAAGATCGATTATCAGCGAGATAGCAAGAAAACTCAGATCACAATTATAAAATAAATTCCCTCATTTGTTGACAAAGAGCACACAATGTACATTTTTGGCACATGAAGTATTATAATTGGGACAATGAAAAGAATCGGATTTTAAAAGAAGATAGAAATATTTCTTTTGAAGAAATAATTTTTCAAATTTTGAATGATGGTTTGATAGAAATTATTGAACATACTAATAATGAGAAGTATGCTGGTCAGAAAATTTATATTGTTAAGCACAAAGATTATGTTTATTTAGTACCTTTTGTAGAAAGAGATAATGAGTTGTTTTTGAAAACAATATTTCCCAGTAGGAAATATACAAAGAAGTATTTAGGAGATAGCAAATGACTAAATTAAATAAAGAAGAAATGGAAATTCTCCAATCAATTGAAAATGGTGACTGGAATAGAGTAAAAAATTTAGATAATGAGAAGAAGAAAGCCAAGAAATATGCTGAAGCTACATTTAAAAAGGATAAAAGGATTAATATCAGGATCTCGGAAAAAGATCTCGCATCTATACAAATGAAAGCTTTAGAAGAAGGTCTTCCCTATCAAACTCTAATTGCAAGTATTTTACATAAATACATTACAGGTAGGTTAGTAGGTAGAAAATGAAAATTTATAATACATTAACACGTAAGAAAGAAGAATTTGTGCCGGTTACTCCTGGCAAAGTTAAGATATATCTCTGTGGTCCGACAGTTTATAATTACTTCCATATTGGCAACGGACGTACGTTTCTGTTTTTTGATGTTGTGCGAAAATATTTTTCTTACAAAGGTTATGATGTAACCTATGTACAAAATATCACAGACATTGATGATAAATTGATCGAGCAATCCCAAAAGGAAAACGTGCCGGTTGCCAGGATCGCTGAAAAATATATTAAAGCTTTTCTGGCTGATACTTCAGCTATCGGAATTTCTCCGGCCGATCACAATCCCAGAGCTACTGAATATATTGGCCAGATGATCGGAATGATCAAGGAATTGGAAGAAAAGGGATTTGCCTACGAAGCAGGTGGCGATGTTTATTATTCTATCGAAGCAGATAAAACTTATGGCGAGCTTTCCGGCAAGAAGATCGCAGATCTGCAGGCTGGAGCGCGCGTGGAAGCCAATACCCAGAAAAAACATCCGGGAGATTTTACCTTGTGGAAAAAAGCCAAACCGGGCGAACCTAAATGGAAGAGTCCCTGGGGCGAAGGACGTCCTGGCTGGCACACCGAATGTGTGGTGATGTCCCGCAAACTTCTGGGAGAAACTTTCGATATTCACGGCGGCGCTATCGATCTGATCTTCCCGCATCACGAAAATGAGATTGCTCAAGCCCGTGGTTCTGGCGGCTGCATTCACGCCAAATACTGGATGCATGGCGGATTTTTGAATATTACCGGGGAAAAGATGTCCAAAAGCCTGGATAACTTTTTCCTGACCCGCGACGTGCTGAAAAAATATGATGCGGAAGCGATCCGTTTCTTCTTTCTTTCCAAACATTATCGCAGTTCCATAGATTACAATGAAGTTATCCTCAAGGAATCCGAGCAGGCTGTGAAGAATTTTTATAATGCCTTGAAAAGAATTGATTATTTATCATTCAAAGATGAAACACCCGAATATAATGAAGATCAGCAAAAGATGAAAGAAACTTTCATTAATGCGATGGATGATGATTTTAATACAGCAATTGCCATTTCTGTTCTGTTCGAAGCTGCCAGGAAAACCAGAAATTCAGATGATAAGAATTATGCTCATCTGCTGGTGGAGCTGGGCAGTGTTCTGGGCTTTTTCTCAGATTTAGAAAGTAAGCTAAAAGATAATGTTGATTCCATCTCAAACGATCTGATCCAGCTCTTGATCGATTATCGCAACAGGTTTAAAAAGGATAAGAACTGGGCTATGGCAGATGCAATTCGAGATGATCTGAAGAAGTTGGGAATTCAGCTTAAAGATACAGCAAATGGCACTGAATGGGAGATTAAGTAGGATCATACTTCATTTTTGAGATGATCATAAAATCATCTTATCTACACTCAAAATTAAAAGTATTTACTCCAACCATTTTAATTGATAACAATCCCATGACTTAATTTTTTCTTCAGATAATGCCGGTTCAATAAATAACTGAATAAAATCGAGACAATCTCTAAACTCAATATCTAATTCAATATTGTTTTTCAGTTGAAATGCTTTCCATTGTTTATTTTTTTCGAGATTTTGCTTAAAATCATTTGAAAAGATAATGGACTTTTCTTTAAGTTCAGTATTACGATTTGAAAAGGTTGTGTTAATTGCTTCTGATAAGATTTTAGAGTTAAAGGAGAAATTATGCGCCATATGGTAGATATCATAAAAATCTTTCATTCTACTGTTGGCATAACCAAGCTTTACCATTGCTTCGAATTTCTCTGCAATTGCAGTTTCTGGAGTATAAGCAACAAGAGTAGGAACTGGCATGTCTGCAAGTAAAACTGGAAACTCTAACATTATCGGTTCTGGTACAATTTGGTCTCCGAAACCGATATCAAAGTGAAACCTTGATCTGGCCTGTTCAAGAGTAGCTTCGCAATGTATTCGCACACCTTTATATTCTGCCTTTTCAGTTATATCTTCTGCTGTAATTTTTCTAATATCAAATTGAACTCCATCATCAACTTCTATACTTAGTATCTCTTTCATAGTTTTGGTGAGGTTTTCTTTTGTATTGTCGGTATTCATTCCCAGGAAATCAATATCTTTTGTAAGACGTGTAGGTGGTAAGTCATAAATAAGGAAAAGCAATGCTCCCTTTAAAATAAAATTCAATTTATAAGAAGAAATTGATAGCCTGTATAACATTCTCTCTTGAAAATATTGTAACAATACTGCATTGAAGTTTCTGCTATTTTCTTTAGCAATTCTCAACAGTCTTGCTCTTGCAGATGCAGCTATGTTTTTAGTTTGTTTTGTCATTCTATACCATTGCTTTTATATATGGATGGAGAATTGTTTTAACTTTGCATCTAATGGCATAATCCCAGAGTTTATTTATGTTAGCGCTTTCTTTTCCCAGGTAATTTTTCAGTCCTTCCAGGGCAATATCTTCGCCCAGTTTATTGCGATAACGAAACAGATCACAGATCGTTTTTTCGGCATTGTAGATCTTAAAGTTACCAGATACCACTTGAACTTCATCAATGCCAAGATTGTATAGTGATTCGGAAAAATAATACACTTTGATGGGTGGATATTCAAGTTTAAATTTATCAGTATTCATGGGAACAGCAACAGATATTACACTTGGATTGATTGTTGATAGCTCATAATATGCAATTGCAGATGTAAGGCAAATTACAGCGCTGTCTTTGGCTTGGGAAATACCGATAAAACTGCTGTTTTCATCCCAGGGATAATCAACCAGCTTATAAAGACCAGGTTTAACTTTTTCGACAATTCTGTTTTCTACAGCCTGGGCAATCTTCCTGGTATGAATACCCTGGTTTTTTAGCTCTTTCATCCTGGCATAACCATGATTAGCTTCAAAGATCTGTTTCAGTTTTTCCACTTTCACCTCTTGGCTCGTTATCAAGGTAATTAAAGCCTATCTACCTTGCAAAAGTACCAATTCAATAATTATGATGTTTTTGTAAAGCGATTTTATTTATAATAAGGAATTGTGACTCACATGATATTTCTAAAAACTGAAAATTCAACTAAAAAAACTCAAGTGGAGCTGAATGGGAGATGGAGTAGAATTTAACTACTGATGAACGCGGAATTGTGTTAAACGAATTGGTTTAAGCAGATATTTTTCTATGTTTCGTAAAAAATACCCAGGTAATTTATGGGTTTTGGAAAAAATATCTATCCTGATAATACTCAGCTGTAATATCGATTTTGATTAATCTGGGTGTATGATTCTTTTATGCGCTTCAAAAAGATAAGAACTGGGCCATGGCAGAATCTATTCGAGATGATTTCAAGAACCTAAAAATTCAGAGTACCTTTCCGAAACTTTCTTGCGCAGAATTTCAGCAGTAAACTCAAAAAAGTTTGGGAATAAATATTTTATGGATAGATTCAGCTATAAGTTGAGCGATTTCCTTCTCATTAAAAGAAAAATATTCTCTTCCAATTTTAAACAACAATTCTATCTCAATATTTAAAATTTCGTTATCTGAAAGTGCCAACTGGATTAGAAAATTAAACATTCCGTATCTTTCCGAAGGACTCCTGGTCAGAAGTTCTTTAGTGGAATTTTCAAAGATCTCGATGACCTTACCCGAATCTACAACATCTTTCAAAATATCCTGCGGAAAGAGTGTATAATTTGCCAGTGTATTGATGATCTCACTGTATTCTTTCTCACTAATATTTTCATCGACATTTGCCAGTATAAAACCGGCTGAAGCAACATAATACATGCGGTGTCGAGCCAATTCGGAATCTGATAACATGACAAAATTTCCTAGAACATTTTGGATCTTGGCTTCCAGTTTTTCATCTGGTTCGTCCTGACCAAAACTGAGACGTTCCAATAAATTTGATTCACTGAATATTTTCATCGCTTCCAGTCGAAGCGGATTGATTGGGTGAGTAGAAGAATTCAGGAAAGAGCTGTTAGCAAATTTTTCCAGAATTATGGCATTTTGTTTAAGATATTCTTCGTAGTTGAATTTAATCCGGTCGATTGAGATTCCTGCGGCAAGTACAAAAAAGCTGGAAACAACTTTTTCCAGATTTGGTGAAGCTATGAAACCGAATCTGTCGGCACTGAGCTCAGATAAGCGCTGCCAGAAATTTATTTTATTTTTAATAATAAAAGGTATGCTGTTTGGATCAGGAAAGACAACCCGTATTATGCGCCAGATATCAGCATTTTTGCTAATAAGGTGCCCAATTTCATGGCCGATCACAAACTTTAATTCAGCATCATCCAGTTTCTCGATCAATCCTGAGTTAAAGGCAATGATGTGTTTTTGATCTTCTTCCAAACGTGGTATGGAAACAGCATTGATTTCAGGCTGATTGCTGATGTAAAAATCTGTTTCTTCTGAAAATTGCAATTTTTTTAAAACAGACTGACAGAGATTATACAACCTGGGAGATAACTCTTTTGAGATCTTAAAATGATGACCATCAAAGATCTTCTTATAAATATTCTCGTTATCTTCAATCTGAGCCATTTTCAAGATTTTCGTGATGATCTGGCCTTGCAGCAATGAGCTAAGTTCGTCTCCAAATTGCTTTTCTAATTTCAATCTTATTGCATTATATTTCACAATATCTCCCAGTAAAATTTTAATTTCTTTGTTAAACAAAAGTCCCATTCGAATGGGACTTTATATTATTTAGTAGTTATTATAGCTTATACTTTATAATCTACTTCAAAAATCTCGGCAATAGTATTTATCCATACTTTTTCATTTTCGTGGAAATTATTATCGGCAAGAGCAATCTTCACAAGATCTTCCAAGACAAATTTCAAAGCTTCTGGTTTAATATTATATTTACACATATCGGCTAATTTTGCCACATTATCTGCTACTGTTTTAACGCCTTTTTGAGTATAATCCTCTACGAACAAATTATGCGCTTTTACAATCTCATCAATAACAACATCTTTAGGATCATCTGGAAACCATTCAGTGATCGATTTTCCAATTGTACTTTTTTCTTCATCACTCAGAACTTCATCTGTGGCTCCAGCCATAGCAACGTAAATATAGGCCAACATACCCGCTTTTGTCCATTGTCGTTCGCTCATTATTCCTCCAATTTTTCATTTTAACTTTCCCGATTTTATCTTCAAGTTGGTTTTAGTCAAGAAAAACAAAAAAACTCCCTCGATTAGAATATCAAAGGGAGTTTTAATAAAAAGCTTAATTTTCTTTATTCATTTAACTTGAAGTATTCAACAAATCACTTTCTTCGCAATTGAATTCAGAATTTCCAATTGCCTTGTGCTCAAGCAGCAGATCATAAATATCACTATCGTTGAAGGCACGTTTGATCAGTTTAGCGTAATCCAGAGGAGTGCAGCCATTATTATTAACCCAGTTGATTAGAATTCCCTGGGAAATAAGATATTTTGAGATTTCATATCTGTTCTGAATTACAGTATGATGCAGATAATTCCAGCCATTTTTATCTAAAGTGTTCACATCAGTTCCTGAACAAAGTAGTTTTTTTACATCTTTTAAAGAATTATTATTGATCGCATCGACAATATATCTATTTTGGGGTTGAAGGCTGTATTTGAATTCATCTTTAAACAGATGACTTCGAAGTAAATTTATCATATTTGTAATTGTGAAATATTTGTTTTCATCAACTTCTCTGGCTGCTATATAACGGAGGATATCTTTACCAACATCTTCATTTTCTTCAATCTGGATCTTTTCAGTGATGATCTCTTTGAACTTTTCATGATCATCTCTCTCAATTACATCAGTCATTAGTTTTTTGTCGACAACATCTCCATCAGCACAAATAAAAAAAGTCATAATATCTCCAAATTCAAATCAAGTTTTTCTTCAAGTTTCTACCTGCAATATTTCAAATTTCTTTAAATGGGTCAATACTTTTCTTCAGATTAGTTGATGGTCGAATCAAAAAATATCAATAACTTTGGAATGATATTATTGATAACTTGTTTAATTCTTAAAAAAAACTCCCCCGCTGATTGATTCAGAGAGGGAGAGATTCTTTTTAAGACAATTAGCTTTTTTGGTTCGTAAAGCTTCAGCGAATTTGATACCTCAACGAATTTTGTTTTGATCTGCCAATATAATAGCCTTTCCGACAGCTTCTATGGAGAATTCCTGAGTAAGCTGTCGGAAAGGCATAATTTTACTTCAACATTATCATTTTGTTTGTTTTATAGTAGCTCGGTTTTTTAGCTGATAGAAATAAACTCCCGAGGCCTTTGGAAAAGCATCCCATATGAATGTGTGATAGCCTGCTTGATATTATTGAGAGAGAACTTTCAAACCCAGAAGAGAGTGTAAAAGATTTTGCCTAAACTTCTAATACAAAAATCCTACCAAATATAAAGGAATTACATTGGCGAATCCATCCAATTGATCGTCTCTGAAAATATACCCATTTTCTATATCAATAATCTGTTTACGTGTTTTGCTTCTGCCACCGATTTCCACTTCAATAATGTGTTTTGGTTTAAGTTCGATGGAATAATCTACTAACTGGGAAGAATAGATAGGATAATCACCTTTGATCTGAGAAACAAAAAAAGCTTCCCGCAGATTTCCAATTTCAACTTCATGTTTCCAAAGTTCGTTGCTGACCGCAAAATAGAGATTAGGATTTGATAGAAAAATCCTGGAATTCTTTAATGATCGAATAGATGCAGATTTACGTTTTACAATATTGATAAGATCAGATCGAGACAGTAAATCAAAGAAGCTATACAAGATCTCTTTGGGAATATCCAACTCACTGCAAATCGAACCAATATTAATGGTGGGAATCCTGGAAATTGCCAGATAAGCAATGAGTTTCTTCAGCGTTATCTGTGAAGTGCTACGAATATCTTTTAAAGCAGGTACATCTTCGTAAATTGTTTTATCGAGCAAGTTATGCAGTGTTAATTGATATTCATCCTCACTCATAATGTCAAAGAAAGGATAATACCCGAACTGCATATATTCTTTGAAATGCTGCAAAATCTTAGGACTCAATTTTTGCAATTCTGAGCTGATTTTAAGGTGATCCAAAAGCAATTCTTCCAGCCTAAACGATGAAAATTTCACTTTATATTTCATTCCTAAAAACTCTCTAAAGGAAAGACCTTCCAAATTATAGATTAAAGTTCTACGGGAAAGATCACCTTTTTGATTCAAGATATTTAACTTCGAACTCCCCAGCAAAATTATCTTTTTGTCTGGATGCGCATCATACAATGCTTTTGCTTCCATTGCCCAATTTGCTTGTTTATGCACTTCATCAATTATTACTGCATCACCATAAAACTTAAAATACTCATTTGCAGTATCATAGATGCCATTTCGGAGGACTAGCGGATTATCTGCTGAAATATAGAGGCACCTATCTACTGAACCATATTCTTCTTTTAAGTGCTGAAGTACTAGTGTTGTTTTTCCTGTTCCACGAGCACCGGTTATTGTTATCATTCTACTATCCCAGTTGATTGTCGAGTAAAGATAGCGTTTGAAACCGAGTGTAACATGGGAAATCAATTTTTTCTGGATGGAAAACAGTTCATTAAGTTCGATTTTCATGCAACCTCCTATCACCGAGGGCAATCTAATTTAGACAATTTAAATTGTCAATATTTAGTTATTCAGACATTTTGAATTGACGGAATTAGTGAATTATGACAGACGAGATTGTCGTTTTATGTTGTTTGTGTTGAATATGAAACTCCCCCAATGAAGAATTTCAGAGGGGGAGTTTTATAGAAATATGATCCTATTTCAAAAGTATCATCTTTCTCATCTTATCAAAATTATCTGTTTTCATGCGATAGAAATAGATTCCGGAAGAAACAGATTCATTCTTTTCATTCCTGCCATTCCAGACCACTGAATGTTGACCTGCCGTAAACTCTTTGCTGACAAGCTGTTTCACTTTTTGTCCTTTGATGTTGTAAATTTCTATTTGAACCTTAGAATCTGATTTCAAACTAAAATTAATTGTAGTTGTTGGATTGAAAGGATTAGGGAAATTCTTATATAACTTTGTAACCATGGGAATTATATTAGAACCTGATCCTACTGTATCATATACATGAACATTCCATTCGAAATATAACTCATTATCAGAAGAACTAAAATTATCATCAACGTCTAAGGAGACTAAATAATCCTCTTCTCCAGACTGCCAATCAGTAAGAAATGTATATGAATTTTCTACTGAAACTTCAACTCCATCCAACTGCCAAATATAATCTAAATTATTACCATCTGGATCATAAGCACTTACAAAGAAATTCAAGCTATCTCCTTCATCGATATCCTGATCTATTGTCTGCCAAATTCCACCTGTACTATCAGCGTAGGACAAAGAATCTACAACAATATTCTGATCGACATCATTTACAATTATTTCCCATTCATAAAATAGATTGTTCCTATTTGTTTTATTCCTTGATGTTGTACTAAAATTATCTGTTATATCCAACGTCACATTAAAAGGAGAATTTATAGAAGACAAAGCCCCCAAATAATCTGTAGCAAAACAGTAAATAGAATCCGAAGTCATTTCTACTCCATCCAATCTCCAACAATATTCCAATGTGTTGTCGTCTGGGTCGTATGCATTAATGAAAAAATAAAGTGTATCATTCTCATTAATATTTTGATCAATAGTTTGCCAAACACCACTGGTACTATCTGCATAAGAAAGATCATTAACAACAATCGGTTGATCTACATCAATTACTTCAACGTTCCAGGTGTAGTTTAAAATATTATCTGACGGACAACTATCTCGTTTCAAACCATCTAATACTCCGAAGTTATCGGTTACTTCCAAATTCACGATATAGTTTCCCGCAGATGTGTAATCTGTTGTGAAAATATAAGTTGAATCAATAGAAACTTCAGATCCATCCAATAACCAACTGTATTCCAATTGATTTCCATCTGGATCGTAGCCACTAAAAGTGAATCCCATACTTTCATTTTCATAAATCGTTAAGCTGTCTGCAACTGGCAGAACTTCATTTACTACGATTTCATCGTCCACACTAATTGCTGTTATCGGTACAGTCTCGGAAGTCATTGACCTGGTAGAACGATTATTTAAATTTCTGGCATTTCTATCCATTACAACAAAATCATCAATTGAAAATGTAACATCCTCAGTTCCATGCCAATTGGGAATATTCGATGAGAATGTCAGATACCACCCATTTTTGACAATCTGTATTGTATCGTTTCCAGTCCAGGTTAAACAAGAATCTACAAGTGTATTGTCGACATCGAAAACATAATTTGAAAAATCAAATGTTGCTGTACTGTCTTCATAAAATTCCAAATTGGGAAATACGAAATAAGGTGGATCATTGATCGGTTCAATGAAGTCAGTTATTATCACAGATGAAACCGGATTTCCACTGTTATCTTGAGCTGATAATTGATAACTTAAAGTTTGTCCTTGTAGAGAATCCCAGGTTACTGTAGGTTCTGGAATAAAAAAGGAGTATATATCATTACCCAAATAATCCATATCTTGATAAGCACTGAATGGTTCATAGTTCTCTCCACGTTGATAACTTAATTGTGGATAGTTCTGTACACCAGCATAACCCAAATCGACTATTGTCGCTCTAACTTCAACATCCCCAATTACATCTTCATTTACATCTGAAGGCATATGAAAGATATTTGAAATTACAGGTGATAAATTATCAATTACTGGATAAGAATATTCTATTGAATTTCCGATATTATTCACTCCATCCATAGCCTCTATATAAAAATAAATTTCAGGTTCATTCTGTGGAGGGATTACCGTTTCATATTCATTTCCAGTTGTGTTTTGCATAGATAGTACATAATCTGAATTATTTATATGACTTTTTCTTAACTTCGTATCAAGATTGAAAGGGACAATATCATAATATAGGAATGCATTTAAAATACCACTCTGATCCGTCATTTCGATTGTAATATACACTGAATCAGTAATTGTTATATTTGATGGTTGGATATCTAAACTAGAAAAAGTTGGATAATCGAAAGTCTCGAAACTTGTCGCATTATTTTCAAATGTAGTATTGTTATTGTTATCTGATGATGTAATATCAATGAAGTATGTTATTTCAGAAAGTGTTGAAGTTTCTATAATTCGAGTAAATATATTGTCATTTGGTGTTACATCCCCATTTGTTCCGTCATCATACATGTTTAATGGTTGGCTAAATGTACTATCAGGGTTATGTACAATACATTGCACAGTAGAATTATTTACACCTGTCCAGCCATCAACAATGTACGCTGTTAAGATAGTTGAATTACCTATTTCCGGGTTAGTATCGCTTAATTGAATATTTGTGATATTAGGTGGTTCCTGATCAGTTAAACGAGTTACATGTAAAATATTTTCAGATGGATTTGTATAAATATCCTGGGCTTGGTAGGTAATAGTATTTGAACCTTCAACAAGTGAAACATTGTGTGCAAATGTGTTTCCTGTAAAGTTAATATCAATCCAACTGCCATTATTAACATTATATTTAAGCCACGATACACCATTATCGTCATTAATTAGACCATTTACTGGTATACTTTGCTGTTGTGTTGAACTGCTATCAGATGGAGAAGTTACAGAAATTGAAGGTCCTTCATGATCCCATGGAGAAAAAATCTTTAATCGCTCGTCTTCTTCAACTATTCCAAATAAATTACCATCAGGTGACCATCTGATATCAAAGATTGGAACATTATCGTTTTGTTCATAATAACATATTTGAGTTCCATTTTGCGTATCCCATAAAACTACTTTTTCCGATTCGTCAGAACTTAAAAGGTATCTAGAACTCCCTGGCATCCATTCTAAAGAAAATATATACCATGAACTTAAATCACTTAAAAAATTTCCGTTCGAATCATAAATTTTGATTCTATCATCCTCATTATCTGAAATAGCTATTCTGCTTCCATCATCGGAAATTGAGACAGTGTACGTGATTTCTATTTCTTGCGGATGTGGATCTATATCAAATTGATGATATCCATTATTATTCCAAAAACTTACGATGCCATCATGGTTGTTATAATCCTCATAACAAATTGCCATTAAATTTGATGTTACCGAAACATCTTTAGGTCTCCAAGAAGTATCTTTTAAAGAATTCATAGACATTGTTGACGAACCTGAATAAGTTAATATTGATGAGCTAAAACCACTTGATGTAGTACCATCTCCTGCAAGGATCTGATTGTTGTTTATCCATTCAAAATCACCTTGGCAGTAATCTAAGGATGGATTAATATTATCTCTCCTTGTTATTAGATTGCCATTATTAATATTATATAATCGAATATAATCTTCATCACTTTCTAATGAGGAAAACGCTATTCTGGAACCATCTGGAGAAACACGAACAATTTCAATTTCTGCATCATCTCGATAGACAACCGAATTGTTAATAACCTGTCTCTGAGAAATGGAATAAGATGCAATATTTTCGTCATCTCGATTATAATAAATTATGTCAGGATCAACTGGTGACCAATCAAATGATTTTATGTAATCATGATGATTAATTTGTATAAAGGAATTTAATTGATAAGGTGGAGATACAAAGATAACATCAAATTGCTCATATTCCAAACTATTACCGACTTCTACTAACACAGTGCATAGCCCTTGATTAGTAAAACTTATCTCAGCAAATACTTTCCCATGACTGTCAGTTTGTGTGTTTATAGTTTGTTGGTTATTTGAAAATAAACCCATATTTGTTGTCACTATTACATTTACATTTGATGCTTCATCACCATCACTTTCATATACCCTTATATATAGTTCATAAGTAGCTGAGCTTGTTGTTCCGAAAAGATAATTGGGGTATATTAACATGATATAATCCTCTAAAGGTTCAGGAATAATTTCAATATCTTCATCAACGTAATTTGATGTATTTAAATGGTCAAGAGCTGTTATTTCTACCCAACCTGGATCTAAAGGAAAATAATCTACAGCAGCTACTCCATTTGCATTTGTATAAACAGGATTGCTTGCTTGATATACCCCCAAAGTTGGATTTTGTATAAACCTGATAGGATAGTTTGCTAAAGTTGGATTTAAAGTAGCATATATTGTAGCCATTTCTCCTTCTATCAATGGATTCATTGAAAAACTTAGAGACATTCCATTTCCTGTTTGCTGTTCAACTTCGAAACTCATTTCACCTACAGTAGGAAATCTTAAAAACTGACCGGAAGCATAGCCTTCATAGTGAAAATTATAATTACCAATAGCAAATGATTGTGAATATGAAAAATCTACACCATTACTCCAATTTCCTGTACCACTCATAGGATAAGTATTATTTTCTACATGTAATTCAATATAGTCTGGTGCTTGATTACCAGGGTCTGTATATGTTACTAAAAAATTAAAATTTGTGTTAGGGTTACCATTTTCAGGAGTAATTGAGCCATTAGATAAAATTGGTGTACTTGCAAGATTAATTGAGAAATGACCACAATCATCCTCGTCAACTATATCAAAACAAGCGTTACTACCAAGAGTTTGTGCAGAACCTTCTACAATATAGTCGTCAAGAAATCCTAAATTATCGATGATATTATGACCTTGTAATCCACTGCTCATAATTGCAATATAATCACCTTCTTGAACATAATGTGTGCCACTTGCTGCTAAAATGGAATTGTTTCCATCACTATAAAAAAGTTCAACTGTTACGTTATCATTTTCAAGCATTACAAAGCTCATCCCAAATTTGATAAATTCATAATTATTAAAATTTACTTGAACTTGATTATATTGACTATCCTCCTCATAACTCCATGTATTACAGGCAATAACGTTTCCATCGCTTACAATCTGATCACCAAATTGAATTAAATAATCATTAATTGCTACTGCACATGAATCAGTGATAGAATCAAGTGCTGTAGGTTGATCTAAAAATAAATCTATATAATTTTGAGGATTATAGTAATCCAAATAAGTCCAATTTGCAAAGGGACCTAACATGTTAGTTACAACATCATCTATTAGATCTTCAACAATTGTTCCAAAACCTGGTGTGGTTATCAGGTTATTCAGAAATGACGCTGCTCCAGCCATTGGTCCACCGATCATCAAAGCAACAATATCTAAACCACCAGCTACAAAACCATAAGCAAACCCTGATACTAATGCAGTTACATATTCGTCTGTTGGAATGTTAAAAGGATTTCCATTATATTGATACAATAATCCTATCGCTTCGACGGCTGAATGAACAGCACCAGAAATTACCATATAAACTAAAACGCTACCAATAACAGAACGATCATCTTCTGGAAACAAATTACTGAATTTATAATAATCAAAAGAATTATCTGAAAACATAAAGTCTTTATGTAATGCATCTTGAATGGGTATTGTATTAATTGACATTAAGTAATGATAATTTTCATTTTCCGACAGGTTTAAATTTGGTGTTTTATTTGATATTATATCTAAGTTATTTATTGCAAGAATGTTACCTATGTCATAGTTCTCAAAGTTAGTCTCTAATGCATAATTCAATTCGATTATAAATTTGTTTTTAACATCTTCACCAAAATTCTCAGATATTGAGTTCAAAAAATAGTTATTAGATAGAATTTCATCCACCATTGATGAGATTGATAACTCGTTAACTTTCACATTTGTTTCTGTGTTGCACCAAACTGAATTTGTTAACATAAAAATAACAATGCATAATAACAACTTCCTCATTTTCTTCCTCCACGTTAGATCACGGCGTAGTTCTGAGAATCGGAACGAAGCCGGATTTTTTTTTTATTTTATCGGTTTTTTCAAGAATCCCACATTCAATTTCCTAGCCTGCTTTTCTACCAGCTCATGGTTAAAATGAGATGTCAGTATAATATCAGTTTCCAGTCTTTTCTTAAGATGTTGAACAATCCAGATCCCATTCAGGTCGGGCAGGTCATTGGAAATAACAATCAGATCATAATCGTTTTTGTTGATCAGGTAGAAAGCATTTTCTCCGCTGTCTGCAGCATCAAACTGGCTAAAAGAATTCTGGAAATGCTGCCTGATCATTTCCTGATCTGATTTCTTGTTTTCAACTATTAATATTTTCTTCATACCAGTTTGTATGAACAATTCCTGTGCCAAAGTAGAAGATCCTCATTATAAGCAGGTTTAAGAAAAATTTTCTGTTTTGGAAGTGCTCATTTGTCCAAAAATATAGACAGAATTGTCTATGAAATCCGACAAATGAATACAAACTTCGGAATGTGGCTCGATCTATCGAAGCTCTTCCGAATGTTTATTTTCCGTCATCCTGAGGAATTCTTACACAGAAAGTTGACGAAGGATAGGCGGTTCGATGTTTCGTCAAAATAGCAAGAAGAATTCCTCAACATGACGCTATTCTTTAGTCATTGCGAGTTGTTCTTCTTGCATTTCTACTGCGCCTGCCAGGTGAATTCCGTGATATTTCATTTGGAAGCAATCTACACATAATCCAACAACACGAGATTGCTTCACCTAATGGTTCGCAATGACAACCGAATTCAATTTTCACAAAAAACAAACCTTATTTGGCATCAAAAATGCAGAATTAAATTGACGTGGAAATTTAAAATGCATTCTTTGAAATGATAGCATATAATTATTCAAGGAAGTAGAATGTGAATATTGGGGAAAAAATGGATAAGTTTGAAATAATTTGTACTATAATTATAATTGTTATAATTCTTTCAGTTATTTTGGTTCCTGAATTAAACTTATTTAAAAATGAATATAATCTGCAAAAAAGCTTCTGTGCTGAAAACATAGCTCAATATTCTGTCTTAAAATCCGGAAAAGTATTCGATTTGTATTTGGCACATAAAGGAGATCAACGATGTACTGATCTATATCTTATTAATCTCGATGGCAGTCATATGAATCAATTGGAAATACAAGAATTCTCTTTATATTGCACAACTGTTGATGATTACTTTAAAAGCTTTTATGATGAGGAAGAAAATAAAATATATACCTTAGCTACAAAAAATAGAGCTGATTATTATCTCTTGGAATTCGACACTGAAGATACCTTAATTAATCATAAGTTTTACTTTTTATACCATGATGATCTCTATGATAAACTTCAAAACAAATCAATCGAAATAACAGGCATAAATTTCACAGGTTTCAATACAAGTGAATCTTTACCAGATTCCGTTAAAGTCATTAAAGAAAATAACAATTGTAAAATCATTATGAAGAAATCTCTTTTTAGAGAATTACTAAAAAAATCTCATTTGAATTTTTGCAACTTTCCTTTAAGTAAGCGAATCAGCAAATTGATTGGCACAAATCTAAAATGTGAATTCATTCCTGAGAATCTATTTGAGTTAATACATTTCTTCTCTCGAAATAGTTATTATGGAAATCATCGTTTGAATAATTCAAAAAAAATGAATACGGGCTTTTTAATTGGAGATATTTTAGCAAGAATCGATATTAATGATGATGGAACAAAAGAATTCCTTATTCAAATTTCAGGCGATAGATGGTTGCCATCCAAACTTGTTTGCTTTGATAAAAAGCAAAATAAAATACTTTGGGAACGAGATTTCTGTGGATTTATAAAAAACTTTAAATTAATTGATATTAACCATGACAATAAGAAAGAAATAGTAGCATCAACTTATGCACCAAGAAATCAAACTCCTATTGATTATTTCGAAAAAGATTACTTTAATTCCACTTTATATAGCAGTTTGTTTATTCTCAATCAAAATGGTAGATTAATACAAAGCAACAATGAACCTTTAATTGTACATTCGGAACAAGGATATTATTTTCATAAATTCATAAAACTTCCGAATAAGAAGGAAATTATATTCGGTCTTTCCTCGAAACATGATAATTCCACAAAAAATCTTGAATTGTGGAATCTGGAAAAGAATGAAATTTCTGAATTAGCAATTGACTATAATAACTTGTTGTCTATCGATATTGAAAAAAAAGATATTATTATTATTGATAGAATCAAAGATGCAATTGAAAGAAAAAGATATTCTTCCAACTATAAATTAGTAGATAAAAAAATATATAATACAGAATCTCAACAAGATTTCGAATATCATTTAGGAGAAATTGATGGAACAAAAGTTTCTTTATCTAGTTATCCAAATATTCTTTTAGATGATAGTTTAAAAAAACTTGTAGAAATTGATGAATTTATGCATCAACCTAAAATAATAAATAATAAACTTTTTTTTATAAGAAAGGACGATCATTTATCAACCTTGATGAAAATTGAAGGCTCTTTTTAGTTTTAAATGGGTAAATAGCATTTATTGATCAACCTGAAATCAAGTTTTCCGAGTAAAAGGAAGATAATAGTTTTAAAACAATCAAAAGTTTTAAATCCTCTTGCCTTTGCTTTAGCAGCCTGAAC
>JAIPJH010000020.1 GCA_021734245.1 Candidatus Cloacimonadota bacterium
CTATTTTTGGGAATGAACGAGATAAGGTCGATAGAGCTATGATCGAAGCTTTGGCAATAATGCAATATGCTCATCCTGAAGAAACTGAAATGATGCTGGCAAAACTGGTGAATTCCTACACAGCAGCGGCAAATGAAAAATCCCGTAGATTCGTGTTGGAATTGAATCAGCAGTCCAAAACCGCTTTGCACCAGAAGTTTAAAATTCTGCGGTCAAACGTTTTTCAGATCGACAAAAAAGGCAGAGAAGTTGAAATAAAAGATATCACGGAATTTGTGGATGGATTTTTAACAGGTTGGATTTATGCTGATTTTACCAGTGCCATTTTCGGTCGTTATCCGGCTTTCAGGAACGTGGCAAAAGAATGGATAGTCGAGCCGTTCACAGAACAATATGAAAAAAAACCTTCCCGATTTTTTAAAAAATTGTTTGGCGAACTTTTTATAACGCTGCAGAATTTTGAGCCGGAAATTCCGGAATTTGAATAGATGAGGTAAAGATGAAATTTGAATTTATCGAAAGCGGTGGAGTGGTTTCTCCTCAGAAAAATAAACTGTATCTGGATGTAGGAAACGATCTCTGTCTGGGAATTATCGATCATCATCACAATTTTGAAAAAACCTGTGCTGCCAGCCTGGCGCTGCAGCACAAAGATTACATTACCGCTTGGATTACCGACGTGCAAAACACCACTATCGTTTTGCATGTCTGGCCCGATTTTGATTGCGTAGCTTCTGCCTATATTGCCGAAAAAATAATGCGAAAAGAAGATTCTGCGATTTCAAGCAAATTGCAGCTTCTGGCAGATTATGCACTCAAAGTGGATCAGGCTTTGGAAATGGAAGCGATCAACTTAAACGATCCTTCACTTTACACGATCTTTGAAGTTGCCAAGGAAATGATCTTGAATGATCATACCAAAAATTTTGAAGCCAAAAACCTGGCAATTGTGCAAACCGGATATGAAATTTTTGATCATCTGATGAGTAAACTTTCTGGTTTCGACAAAAAAATTCCAGCCAATCTTTTTGCTGATACAAACCAGTTCGACGAGCAAAAAAACACGCTGAAAGAAGAGATAAACAAATATCTGTCAGATCGGGAAAACAAAGAAAAATTTCGGGAGATCGAAATTGAATTACCACTGGTAAAAACCAGGGAATTGACTAAAGTTGCCGGAGTTATCTATAAAGACCCTTCCTGCAGTTTGTTCAAGCTTCTCTTGCGCAAAGGTATCGATTCACAAGAGATGAATTTGCCGAAATACGTGTTTTCTCTGATAATTTTTTCAGCTTCGGAATTCCACAGAAATACCAATTATATTCTCAGCGTCGATCCTGATCTTCCTGCCGAAGAACAAGTCGATCTGCTGGGTTTGGGAGATGCTCTGAACAGGAATGAAGAACAGAAATTTCGGGAAGCAAAGCAAAATCCTCTCACGCAGAAAGGTCCGCGTTTTACCGAATATCCGCTTTCCGATCCCTGGTACGACGGTCGCGCACATCAATGGACGATCGTGGCCAGCCCCAGAAACGGAACCAAATTGAATCTTTCTGAAATCGAACAGATCATGCACGATTTTCCTTTTGCATTCAGTTATTATGCAAATTCCGCTTCCAAATGCGATTTGATCTTTAAGATAAATTTGACAGAGCAGCCACAAATCCGTAAAAAATTTGCAGAATGGCAGGAAGTAATTCCTGAAAAAACTATCCTTTCTCAATCATTTCATAATTTCCTGGCTTGTTCCGATAAGAAAATGCTGTCGATCTATCAAAATCAAAATTGCCGTGTTTTCATTCATAACGATAAGATCGCACTACTTTTTGTGGAATTGAGCTTTCCAGCTGCAAAATACAGTCTTTCCGATCTTTTTATCGAAAATAACAAATTCAACGACAACCTGGAATTGCAATCTGTTCTGGATAAAAACACATGCTCGTTTCTATCTGAGATCAAAGCGGAATTGATCTACAAAAACTGGTTGTTTTCGCTGAAATCTGCCAACGATATGAACACAGATTCGGACAGGAAACTTTTTCATCAAATCGTAAAGAATTTCGCAGCTGGTTCTTCCACGCCATACAAAACAAATTTCTCGCAACTAAATGTAGATGAAACGGTTTCCATTTCCCGATATTCATTTTGTCACATTCAACCTACCGGTATCACTTTTGCTGTTCGAGATAACGATCCTGACCTGGAATTTTCGATTAGACGTCAATACAAAGAGCTTTGGTCGAACATTCTGCAATATGTTGTGTTCAATGGTCTGATGCTTTCTACTTCCTTAAATTTTATTAAAGAATCGGTAACGGAAATAAATTATCACAATCAGAAACCGGGAAAAACCGTTAAGAAATTGAATCGACTGAAAGATTTCCTGATCAAACTGAAAACCAGATCGGTGCTTTTCAATCTTACTTCCAATTCGCTGGTGAACGAGATCTGGGATAAATTTTTCCAGAAACTCAAGATCAAAGATATCAGTGAAAACGTGGATAATTCCATCACCGAATTGAATGATTATCTGCAAACCAAACGTCAATCGATCGTAGATCTGACGGTTTTCATCCTGTCGCTGGTTATCATTCCTTTCTCACTTCTGGGCGATTATTTCGGCGGCATGCTGATGGATACTTTTGGCAGTTGGGCAAAATTTACCTACATTGTTCTCATCGCCTATGGAGGTGCAATTGTGATTTCTTACGTACTGTACCGCATCATTCACAGCGTGAAGAAGATTAAATAGCGAGGAAAAATGCCGTCATCCTGACGTTTCTGTAATATTTAATCTAATATCTTTTTTTACTTCTTCCTTTCTTGGAAGAACGGTTAAACCTTTTATCTTTATTATTTGATTTTCTGCCAGTACGAAAACTTCTTTTGCTGCGAATTTGATCTTTTCCTTTCGCTTCCACGATAAGAGGTTTTTTGTCTCTTCCCTTTTTGCGGAAAGCATCGATGATGGCTTCAGCTTCTTCAAATGGTACATTGGCAAAAGAAAAATTATCAAACAGTTGCACATCTCTTATCAATTTCGCATCGACCATTGCTTCATTCTGGATCATCAGAGCCAATTTCTTTGGAGTTAGCTCATCCTTCTTTCCCAAAGCAATAAAAAGTCGGGTTATTCCGGATTGATCGGGAGAATTGCTATTTCGATCTTTATGTTTTGATTTCTTTTCCCTCTGCGGTTCAAAAATTTCCACATATTTATCTGCCGAAAATTCATTTTTGTAGGCATGAGCCAGCAGCGCTGCTATTATTTTTTGCGGAGGATAATCCGAGAGAAGTTCTTCTGCCAGCTGCAGATTTTCCTGAAAACTTTTATCCACGATTATTTCATCAAGCTCTTCTGCAATTCGCGCTCTTTTCAGTTTGAGTAATTCTTTCACTTTGGGAAGTGATTCTTTGCGAATTTCCGATCTGGAAACATGCTGAATCTGCATTAACTTACGATATTCGGACGGCGTGATAAATGTGATCGCAGTTCCTTCTTTTCCTGCTCTGCCTGTTCTTCCGATGCGGTGAACATAACTTTCCGGATTTTGCGGAATGGAATAATTCAGAACGTGAGTAAGATCGTCTATATCGATTCCACGTGCCGCTACATCTGTTGCCACCAGAATATTGATGCGCTTGTTTTTGAACTGGTTCAAAATTCTTTCTCGTTGAGCTTGAGAAATATCTCCATGCAAAGCTGCTGCGTCATAACCACGATCGATGAGGGCATTTGCCACATGATCCACTTTAAGCTTTGTTCTACAAAAAACCAGAGCGTAAAATTCCTTTTCCACATCGATTATTCTGCACAATGCTTCAAATTTATCGGAAGCCCGTACTTCGAAATAAATCTGATCCGTCTGATCAACTGTAAGTTGTTTTGTATCGACTCTTACAACTTGAAAGTCATCCATATAATTTTCTGCCAGGCTCAAAATTCGTTTAGGCATTGTAGCAGAAAACAGCAGAACTCTCTTTTCTTTGGGAGTTTTGGAAAGTATCAATTCGATATCTTCAATAAATCCCATGTTCAGCATTTCATCAGCCTCATCCAGCACGGCAAATTTTATATCATCTAAAACCAGTGTTCCACGTTTTATATGATCGATCACACGTCCGGGCGTTCCCACCACGATTTCCACACCTTTTTTCAATCTTCGCAACTGCTGATCGTAAGACTGCCCGCCATAAATCGGTAAAACTCCGATATTTCTTCCACCACGAAATGAGTTCATTTCTTCGGCAACCTGAACTGCCAATTCACGAGTTGGAGCCATAATCAATACTTGAATTTTACGGCTGTTTTCTTCTATTTGATCCATGATCGGCAGGCCAAAAGCAGCTGTTTTACCGGTTCCGGTTTGTGCCTGACCAACAATATCTTTTTCATTTTTTAAAAGTAAGGGAATTGTTAATTTCTGTATTGGTGATGGTTCTTCAAATCCTTTGTGGCCAATTGCCAGAAGAGATTTCTCGGATAATCCGAGTTTTTCAAATTTTTCTAAATTGCTCATTTAAATCCTATTTTTTCCTATTTTTTTTGTAACAGCCAGAAAGAAATAAATTTGTTTCTGAAAATCACGTAAACTATAATTTCTTAGGCAGTTATATTAGCAAGCTATTTGTTTGACAGATAAAAACCTTCCAGGTTTTGAAAGCCTGGAAGGTTTAAAAATTCTTACACCATTGTGAAGGTCAGAAGACCATTTGCAAGGTTCAATTAATCTATCTTCACTGTAACATACTGATAATTTCCGCTGGAAGTTTTGATGTAGAGCAGAATCACATCTTCTTTGATATCGTCTGTTGACTGGCGGAAATCTTTCACACTATCTATTTTTTTCTGATCGATTTCCAGGATGATATCTCCTACTTTCAATTGAGAAGAAGCTGCCGGGCTGTCTGGTTCGATCTTGGTGATAATGACTCCTTCATCTTCATTAATGTTGTTCCTTCTGGCAAAATCACCGTTTACCGATTCCACTTGCAAGCCAAGTTCACTGGACTGTTTACTGTCATTTTCGCTGGCAGCGATTTCTTCCAGATCCGGTCTTGGAACAAGAGTTACTTTCAATTTCTTCTCTTTATTGTTTCTGATCACTTTTAGCGGATATTCTTTGCCGATCTCACTATTGGCAATCAAGATTCGGAATTTAGCCACATTCTCGATCTCACTTCCACCAAATTCAATTATCACATCACCACGTTTCAAGCCAGCTTCCTCGGCAGGAGTATCTTCTTCTACTTTGGTTACCAGCACACCCTGAACTTTATCCAGATCCAAGCTTTCACGCAGATCAGAGTCGATTTCCTGTGGCAGAATTCCAATATAAGCTCGCACGACCTGTCCTTTTTCCATCAGATCTTGCGAAACTTTTTTTGCCAGGTTTACTGGAATGGCAAATCCAATTCCCACATTACCACCACTAGTACTTGTTATGGCTGCATTCACACCAATAACTTCTCCCTTCAAATTAAGTAGTGGTCCACCGGAATTTCCCGGATTGATGGCTGCATCGGTTTGAATATAATCCTGATAAATGGGAGAATCCGATCCAAAATTAAGATTAGCTCTTCCTGTTGCAGAAATCACACCGACTGTAACGGTTCGTTCCAAACCTAACTGACCAAAGGGATTTCCGATCGCTATCGCCCAGTCACCGATTTCCAGATTGTCGGAATTTCCCAACTCCACAACTGTGATCTGTTCAAATTCTTCAACTTCGATCTTGATGACTGCCAGATCTGTTTCGGAATCCAAACCGACAATTTCAGCAGTATATTTTGCTTTATCGGCCAAAGTTACTGTGATCTCTCCATCTTCACCATTTTGCACAACGTGATTATTTGTAATGATATAAACATCCTGCCCCTGTTTTTCGAATATAAATCCACTTCCCATACTCACGCTTTTACGGGGCTGCATCTGGGGCGGATTTGGAAAAAAGAATTTAAAGAAATCATCATTAAATGGTAATTGTCCCCTGGCATTAAAAGACTGTTCATATTCCACTTGAATATTTACGACCGATTCCCGAATGTTCTTTACCACATCCACAAAAGGGCTTTTTCCATCTGCAGTTACAGGATATTGTGCGTTTAGTGGTTGGATCGCTAAGGCTGCTGCGATCAGAACTATAATAAGAATTTTAAATTTCATGTTGCCTCCAAAATTGTTTTTTGTTTAAATGATAACCCTATCAAATGCAATAAGCTACCTCCATATTAAGGAATTTATCCTTTATAAAAAATTTTTATTTACACTTGATATAACGAAAAAGCCGTGAATGGTTTCACGGCTTTCTCGATTTTTTTTACTTTTATCCAATTTTAATTTCTTTGGAAGGTACAGGTTCTTTTTTGGGAATGTCCAGTTTCAGAACGCCATCTTCAAATTTGGCGGCTATCTTGTTGCTGTCCACTTCGTCATTCAAACTGAGTACACGACGATAGCTGCCCTGATAACGCTCGCAACGGCAATAGGAACCTTTCTTTTCTTCTTTCTTTTCTTCTTTTTGAGCTTCGATGACAAGTTCGTTGTTGTTCACAGAAATCTTCACATCTTTTTTCTTGAAGCCAGGCAGATTTGCTTCGATCACAAATTTGTCGTCTTCTTCCAGAATGTCGATTGCCATTGTTCTCTGCTTGTCCTGAACTTCTTCACCTTTGAAGAAGTCATCCACGAATTTGTCAAAAAGCGACATCATTGGATAAAAGTTTTTCCTGTTGTTGTTAAAAGGTACTACTTTCATTTTTCTTACCTCCTCCAATTTTTTATCTGGAGACAATATAATCGAGAAAGCAAATCGCGCAAGAATTTTTTTAGCACTCTTTTTAAAAGACTGCTAATTTTCTTGTTGACATCGATCAAAAGCTGATTAGTTTTTGTTTTGTCAAAACCGTATAGAGTGAATATTGTGTGAATTTGTTGATTTTTTAAAATAATTCTCAATTTGTACCGGTTTTTTTAAATAAGGAATAAAGAATATTATTGCATTTTACAAGAAATATTTATTATTCTTCTATTTTCAGAAATTCAATTTATAAATGGAGGGATAATGATAGTAAAGCTGGATAATCTGGGTGAAAAAGAAATCCTGGATCGGGGAGTTCGTGATTGGCCGTCCTGGGAAAAAGAAGCATTTCAGGTTGATTGGTATTATGATGCAATCCAGGATTGTTTGATGTTGGAAGGTGAAGTATTAGTAAAAAATGATAAAGGACAATTAGAATTCAAAAAGCAAGGACCAGAATTAATTGAAAGTGGGAATGAAAAATTGATAATTAAGAAATTTTTTTTTCAAAAGATATTAGTAAAATAATTTTAAGTAGGAGGTAAAATGTTAATTCAAGCAATCAAAGATCGTTTTAGTGCAAGAAAATTCAAAGACAAACCGGTGGAACAGGAAAAACTGGATGAAATTCTGGAAGCTGCTCGCTTGGCTCCTTCAGCAAGCAACAAACAAACCTGGAAATTTGTCGTAATCAGAGATATTGAAAAAAGGAAACAACTCACTGAAATCTGTAGAGGACAGAAATTTGTTTCAGAAGCCCCAATTACAATTGCAATCTGCAACACAAACTTTGATTACGTTATGACTTGCGGGATGAACGCGCCGATTATTGATGGAGCAATCGCAGCTGAGCACATTGTTCTTCAGGCTGCTGAATTGGGTTTGGGAACCTGTTGGATCGGAGCATTCTATCACGATAAAATGGCTGAGTTGATCAATCTGCCGAAAGATTATAAAATTGTAGGATTGCTGCCACTTGGCTATCCCGATGTAGAAAAAGGCAAGCGCAATCTAAAACCAAAAGAAGAAGTAATCTTGTGGGATAGTTTTTAGTTTTGGAATTGCCCCAAAGCAAAGCTTGGGGGTAAGAACAAAAAAAGAAAATCCGTTTTCTAACTCAAGCCTTTGCAATAAGGCAAATCCGGGGTAGATTAATTTTCTCTTGTTGCAATGTTAACTTGAAAAGGCTTTAATTGGAAAAATTCTATCACTCAGCCTTTTCAATGATTTAGGGATCTTGTTCCTAAATTCCTGTTTGGGAAAATAAAAGCATACGAAACTCCTGTTTCGTAAAAATGTTAAAAAAAATCAGTTCCCTTTAAAGGGGGAATAAAAGGGGTTTTTCTCTTTAATGGACTTATTTTTCATCAACAAAACCCCTCTCGATCTCCCCTTACAAAGGGGAGCAGAAAAGAATTTGAAATTATAGGTAGGAGGTAATTTATGAACATAAACAGATTTACCATAAAATCTCAGGAAGCTTTGGAAAAGGCGCGTCAGATCGCTGAAGATTTTTGTCATCAGGAGATAACTCCTGTTCACCTGTTTTCGGCACTGGTTCAGCAGGAAGAAGGATTTACCAAATCACTTCTCAAAAAACTGGATATTGAAAGTTCAGCTGTAGAAGAAGATCTGAATTCTTTTCTGCAAAACCAGCCGAAAATCGAAGGTGTTTATCAGACCGGACTTTCCAGAGAGTTGAATACTGTTTTTTCTGAAGCTGAAAAAGAAGCCGGAAAACTGCAGGATGAATACGTAAGTGTGGAACATCTGCTATTGGCAATCCTGGAAAAAGGCAAACTTCCTTCTTCTCTCAATAAATATGGTTTATCCAAAGACAAAGTATTGAAAGCTTTAAAAGAAGTTCGGGGCAATCAGAAGGTAAGCGATCAGAACCCGGAAGCAAAATATCAAGCCCTGGAAAAATATGCTCGTAACCTGACTAAACTGGCCCGGCTGGGTAAACTCGATCCGGTGATCGGTCGTAATGATGAGATTAGAAGAACAATCCAGACGCTTTCGCGTCGCAGGAAAAATAATCCTGTTCTGATCGGAGAACCTGGAACTGGAAAAACAGCGATAGTGGAAGGCTTGGCTCGCCGAGTTGTGGACTTGGACGTTCCCGAAAACTTGAAGCACAAAGATATAGTGGAACTTGATATGGGCTCACTTCTGGCCGGAGCAAAATTTCGCGGTGAATTTGAAGAACGCCTGAAAGCTGTGCTGAAAGAAGTAGAAAAAGCGGAAGGCAAGATAATTCTCTTCATTGATGAAATTCACACTGTTGTGGGAGCGGGAGCTGCGGAAGGTGCTGTGGACGCTTCGAATATGCTCAAACCCGCTCTGGCGCGTGGAACGCTGCATTGTATCGGGGCGACAACGTTGGATGAATACCGCAAATACATCGAAAAAGATGCAGCTCTGGAACGTCGTTTCCAGCCTGTTCTGATTGATGAACCGAACGTAGAAGATACTATTTCCATTTTGCGGGGAATCAAAGAAAAATATGAAGTACATCATGGAGTGCAGATCACAGATACTGCTCTGGTTTCGGCAGCGATGCTTTCCAACAGATACATCTCGGATCGTTTCTTGCCCGATAAAGCTATAGACTTAATGGATGAAGCCTGTTCCAGCCTGAGAATGGAGATCGATTCCATGCCGCAGGATCTGGAATTGGTAGAAAGAAAACTGCGCCAGTTGGAGATTGAAAAACTTTCTTTAAAACGGGAAAAAGACAAAGTTTCCAAAGAAAGAATGGAACTGATCAACCAGGAAATGGCTGACTTGAAAGAAAAGCAGGCAAATCTTCGTGTCCGTTGGGAACATGAAAAAAATCTTCTCAAACAGATCAGCGAACTTTCCGAAAAGATCGATCAGATAAAAGCAGAAGCCGAAATTGCCGAACGAAAAGGAGAACTGGATAAAGTTTCCCGACTAAAATACGGTGAACTGGTGGATAAACAGAAACAACTGGAAGATCTGAAAGCAAAAGTGCAGGAAATTCCCAAAGACCAGCAGCTGCTCAAGGAAGTCGTGGATGAAGAAATGATCGCCGAAGTGGTGGCAAAATGGACAGGAATTCCAGTTTCCAAACTGATGCAGAGCGAACTTGCGAAACTGGTAAAAATGGAAGATGTGCTTTCCAACCGAGTGGTCGGACAAAAAGAAGGAATTATTGCGCTGTCCAATGCAATCCGCCGTTCCCGCAGCGGACTTTCCGATGCCGATAAACCAATCGGCTCGTTCCTGTTCATGGGGCCAACCGGCGTGGGAAAAACCGAACTCGCCAAAACCTTGGCGGAGTTCATGTTCGATACAGACCGAGCCATCATCCGCATCGATATGAGCGAATTCATGGAAAAGCATTCCGTGGCGAGAATGATCGGTGCACCCCCCGGTTACGTTGGTTATGAAGAAGGCGGTTACCTCACGGAAGCGGTGCGCAGAAAACCATATTCCATCATTCTGCTGGATGAGATCGAAAAAGCACATCACGATGTATTCAATATTCTTCTGCAAATTCTGGATGACGGTCGTTTGACCGACGGAAAAGGACGTACAGTAGATTTCAAAAACACAGTCATCATCATGACTTCCAACGTTGCTTCGCAGTTTATCTACGAAATGGGCGATAAACCGGAAGAAGAGATCAAAGCCAACCTGAAAGAAGCTTTGCAGCAGTATTTCCGTCCGGAATTTTTGAATCGTCTGGATGATATCATCGTTTTCCACAGGTTGGATAAAGAGCAGATTCGCCAGATCGTGAAACTGCAGCTTAAAATTCTGAATAAACGGCTGAAAGATAAAAATATCGAATTGGAATTTTCGGAAGCAGCGCTGGATAAACTCACCGAAATGGGATTCGATCCGCAGTTTGGTGCGCGACCTTTGAAACGCGTGATCCAGAAAGAGATTGAAAACAGATTGGCAATTGAACTTTTGGAAGGTAATGTGCTGCCAGGTCAGAAAATTAAAATTGATGTGGAAGGGGATGAGTTTAAATTTAGTTAACCCATCTGCAATCTTCCCTTAACCAGCCTTCGTGTTACTACGGCACGGCAGGCAGGGCAGAACGTAGAAAAGCAGGAAGAAGCGACACTTGTTCCCAAACTCCGGTTTATCGCATCGTAGTTCAGCGAAGTCGGATTTGGGAACTTTTTTTTTGAAACTCCTGTTTTGTTTTTAACTCACTCTTGGCTCTCCCCTCTCTTACAAAGAGGGTACAGCAGGCAAAAGTCGGGAAATATTTTTCGGTAATATCAACGATCTTCATTTTTCACCTTCCTATTTTCAACACTAATTTAGTGTAGAAAAGTGTCCAGTGTAATCTTGGCACAGAGGGGCATTCCAAGTATAATAAAGAAGAAGTAATATTGAAGTTTTTCAGCAAGTAGTCACGAAATCAATGTAAGCTATGAATATTAAAAAAGTTACACAAAAAGTGCTTGACAGATAAGCCAGCATAAAAAAAAACAAGTACCGATGATTAATTTATAAGGAGATATAAAGTTATGACAAAAGCAGATTTAGTAAGAATCGTATCAGCAGAAACAGGCATCATTCGCAAAGATGTTGCTCTGGCAGTAGACGCTTTTCTGGAAGCAGTAAAAGATTCAATGAAAGATGGGAAACATATCGAGATCAGAGGATTCGGAACTTTCAAACTTAAAGAAAGAAAAGAAAGAATCGGCCGCAATCCAAAAACAGAAGAAAAAGTTACAGTTCCTCGCCGTGTAGTTCCTACCTTCAAATTTTCAAGAGCTTTCAAAGACGAAGTGGATGAAGCCAACCAGAACCTGCTGAAATAGTTGGAGGATTAATGCCCTGCGGAAAAAAAAGAAAAAGATACAAGATCAGTAATCACAAAAGAAAAAAACGTCTGCGTAAAAACAGACACAAGAAAAAGGGTAAATAAATAATTATTAAGCTCTATTAATAAATTTGCCGGGAACTCAACTGAGATCTCGGCATTTTTATTATCAGATGATCTTAGATTTACGATTAACGATTTGAGATTTACGAAGTCTTAATAATAAATACGCGTCATCCTGAGGAATCCTTTAGCCCGACTTGCGACTGTGTCCGGCGAAGCTCTGCGAAGACGGAAGGATCTCGTGAAATTCTGCAAGCTTTACTGCTAGCCGTTTAAAAGAATGTTGAACTTCACGTTTTGAGGAGTCTTTTCGTTCATTATCTACGTCTTGAAAATTTTCAAATAACCGATAGTGGAAGATCAGCAAAAACATTAAGATTTATCGAAATGGTTAAAACCATTGTAAATTTTATTATCGGGATTATGTTTCCCACGAATGAATTCGTGGGCTTTTGTGATTTACGAAGTCAAAAAAAAGCGATTATGATTTGAATCTTTTCTGAAGTCTGAAGTCTGAAGTCTGAAGTCTGAAGTCTGAAGTCTGAAGTCTGAAGTCTGAAGTCTAAACTCTAAATTCTACCTACAATTCTTCTTCTGTAATAATCTCAATTCCATTTTCTGCCAGAAGTTCTGCTGTAATGCCGTTTCCAGATTTTATGATTCCACTGAATGAGCCATCGTAAATTTCACCAAATCCACAGGAAGGCGAACACTGTTTCAGGATTGCCTTTTTACAACCGATCATTTGAGCGATTTTCAATGTTTCTTCTGCACCTTTTTGGAAGTTCTCAGTTACATCTATCTTGCGATTTGAAATGACTTGATCACCTACAATTTCGGCTGGATTGCGCGGAGTGGAAAGTCCGCCAAGTTGTTCGGGACAAACCGGAATTGCCAAACCTTTCTTCACCAGCTCCACAACTTTATCGCACTTGTTGTCGCCACCGTCGTATTTACATTTAATTCCTGCCAGACAGGCACTTACCAGGATCATTTTATAACTCCAGCTTTCCCTTGAAATAACGCTCACGGTTTTGCTTGGCTTTTTTTTCTGCCCATTCCGTTATTCCCAATTTTTTGATCTGACACAAATTAAAAAGCTTCAAATTATGTGGTCTTTTATCAGCCAGATCAGCAAAAGGATGAAGATTGTTACATGGCATTTCGTCACATTCAACGCAGGAATAAATTCCTTTTCCTGTGATACATCTAAACACTTTACAGGAACTGTTCATATCCAGAAATCCAATTTGCCCCTTTTCTGCCCGGCAACCTCGACAGGACACCTTTTCTTCCGGAATTTTCAATTTATCAGCTATCATTTTTTTTAGTTTTTCATTTTCTGCAGCTTGATAGATTAGACAATTCCAGCAGTCCAAACCGCAGGGAGCGGTTAATTGTTGATAATCGATATTCATTATAATTTCTCCTGAAGTTCCGATAGAATTTTTATTGCTTCCAGCGGAGTCATATTTTCCACATCCATGTTTCTAATTTCTTCTAGAATCTCATTTTTTTGATCTGACTTTTCGATGATAGCTTCAAAAATATTCATCTGGCTGGAAGCTGATTTCAATTGTTTTCTTGCTGTTGCCGTCAAGCCTTGAGCGCTTAATTCATGCTCTTCCAGATTTTGCAGGATCTGCTTTGCTCTGGAAATAACACGCTTGGGAATTCCTGCCAGACGAGCTACTTGAATTCCATAACTTTGATCGGCAGTACCACGTTCTATTTTGCGAAGGAAAATAATTTCGTCATTCCATTCTTTCACGACCACATTCAGATTTTTGACTTTATCCAGCACATTTTCCAATTCTGTGAGTTCATGGTAATGTGTGGCAAAAAGAGTTTTCGCGGATATTTTTTTGTTATTATGAATATATTCCACGATCGACCAGGCCAGACTCAAACCATCAAAAGTACTGGTACCACGCCCGATTTCATCCAACAAAATAAGCGAATTGGGAGTTGCAGAATTCAAGATATTGGCAGTTTCGATCATTTCTACCAGGAACGTGCTCTGCCCCATCGCCAGATTATCAGATGCACCCACGCGAGTGAAAACTTTATCGAAAACAGGAAGATCAGCACTTTCTGCCGGAATGAAACTTCCCATTTGTGCCATTATTACCAGAAGTCCAACCTGGCGCAGATATGTAGATTTTCCTGCCATGTTTGGTCCAGTTATCAAGCTGATCATATTTTCATCGGAAATCTGCACATCATTGGGAATGAACTCTTCATTTTCCAGGATTCGTTCAATGACTGGATGGCGGCTATTTATAATTTTTACAATTCCTTCATCATTGAACTGCGGACGGCAATAATTGTTGTGATATGCCAGGTAAGCCAGGTTCGAAAGTGCATCCAGATTTGCCACCACTTCCACGAATTTCTGCATCATTTCCACTTTTTCATACAGCTCTTCCCGAATATCGGAAAAAAGTTCGTATTCCAGGCTTTTGATGCGTTCTTCCGCTCCCAGAACTTTTGCTTCATATTCTTTTAGTTCCGGACTGATGTAACGTTCGGCATTTACCAGAGTCTGCTTACGAATATAATGTTCCGGAACTTTATCTTTGTGGGTTTTGGTAACTTCCAGGTAATATCCAAAAACTCGATTGTAACCTACTTTTAAAGAAGAAATTCCGGTACTTTTACGTTCTTCTTCTTCAAGTCGGAAAATCCAGCTTTTGCCGCTTTTACTGATCTCTCGCAGTTCATCGAGATCTTTATTGAAACCATCTTTGATGATATTCCCATCTGTAATTTGCAGTGGTGCTTCTTCTTCGATAGCAGAATCGATAAGATCGATAATCTCAGAATAATCTACGATCTGGGAATGCAATTCACTCAAAAGCTGATTATCCAGTTCTGAAATTATTTTTGCCAGAAGCGGTGCAGTATCCAGATAATTCCGTAAAGCAATCACATCACGTGGATTCACTCGCATCGAACCTATTTTACTGAGAATGCGGCTCAGGTCACCGACATTTTTCAGGATCGAGCGAATATCTTCTGTCAGCAGGAATTCTTCTTTTAAAATCTGCACAGCATCGAGCCGTTTATTTATCTGCTCTGCATCAATGAGAGGATTCAGCAGCCATTCTGTTATTTTACGAGCTCCCATCGCTGTTTCAGTTTTATTCAAAATCGAGATAAGACTGCCAAAACTGGTGCCGTAGCGCATCGATTTTAGAAGTTCCAGATTTCTGCGAGTCGTTTCATCCAGCTGCATATAGTTTTCCAGAGAATAAAATCGCAAGTTGCTAATATGCTTAAGATTATCATTCTTTAAAGATTTAATGTAAGAAAGCGCAACTCCGGCAGCTGTTCTACCAAGCGGTTTATGACGTGCTCCCAGACCTTCCAGAGTTGTAATTCCAAAGTGTGATTTCAAGGTTCGATCTGCCTCTTCCGTGTCGAAATACCAGTTGTCGAAAACTGTGATCGTGGGTTGCGGTTCCAATTTCAGCTTTTGGATATCTACTTCCATTTCTTCATTTTGAACGATAATTTCTTTAGTTTGAAAACGGATAAGTTCATTGGCAAGTTGATCATTTTCCAATTCCGTAAACAGAAAATCTGCTGTAGAAACATCCAGCAATGCAAGACCGGTTTTTGATTTATTTTCTGGTTTATAAATTACTGCCAGATAATTATTTGCCGTCGATTCGATTAGATTGCCATCGATTATCGAACCAGGCGTGATGATATCGACAATGTCACGTTTCACTAAACCTTTTGCCAATTTGGGATCTTCCATTTGTTCACAGATCACAATCTTCATACCGGCTTTTACCAGTTTATCCAGATAATTGTTGAGTGCATGATGCGGAAAACCAGCCAACGGAATCGGGTCATCGGCTTTTTTATCGCGGGCTGTCAGCGTGATCCCCAGAATTTTGGATGCAGTTTTAGCATCTTCAAAAAAGGTTTCGTAAAAATCTCCCATTCTAAAAAGCAGCAGTTTATCGGGATGTTTATCTTTGATCTGCATAAACTGCTTCAGCATCGGTGTAAGTTTTTTCTTTTTTGTTTTCTCGGGTTGAGTTTTTTTTGTCTTCATTTTAGTCGTATTTTTTTACCAGGAAAGATTTTATGCCGTTCTTTTCCAACTTTTTCATGGCACTTGTCAGTTTTGTTTCATCCGGAAAAGGACCGACCATGACCACATTTAGTTTCTTACTATTTTTTATCTTGGTAAAAACAGAATAACTGTAACCGATAGTTTTAATTTTGCTTCCCAGTTTATTGGCATTTTGCCTGGAACTGAACGCTCCAACCTGGAGATAAAGTTTGTTTTCATTTTGATTTTGATCAGGTGGTTTCTTATTAGGATCGACCAGTAAATAGGAACTGAAAGCGGAAAGATCAATGTCGATTTTATCTTCATTTTTTAGTTTATAAATTCGTTCTTCTGCCATGTAGCTGTATTGATGATAAGGAAATTCCTGTTTCAATTTTTTGTAATAAACCAGTGCTGAAGTGAAGTCGGAAAGCAGTTCCTGGCAATTTCCCAATTTGAAATAAAGCAGTGGAATATTGTCGCTTATATACTTGGAAACACGTAATTCTTCCAAAGTTTCATACGCTTTTTTGTAGTTACCTTTCATCAGATAAGCTTCCGTCATCAGGAAAAAAGCAGATTCTACTTTATGAAAATCTTCCGAATCAGCAATATAAATTTGAGCGGAAATAATTGCCAGCTGATACTGCTCATTTTTCAGATAGGCTTTTGCCAGCCAATATTGTTTATCTTCGATTAGTGGAGAATAAATCTCTTTAAGGTAGGAAACAGCTTCAGCATAATTTCGATCCAGCAGATTCAGTTTTGCCAGATCAAGCAAGGCGAATTGTCCGTATAGACTGTCTTTGCAGGAAGTTGCCAGATCAAGTAGTTCAGGCTCAAATTTCTTTCTATCCTGCTGATCGATTGCTTTCTTATATTTTGTTTCCAGGGCAGATTTCGCACAAAATATTTGTGAACAAAACAGCAAACATACAGCTATAAAAATTCCCGATCTCATTATCCTTTATCACAACCAACTTTTTTTCTTAGGATTCCATGAGCAGGCACTTTTTTTGGCAAGATAATTTTAATAATCGTATTTGGTTTGGTAAATTCCAAGGGATTATCTTCTTCATCTAAAATATTATCTACTATCCACTTCATGTCGTCTTTTCTGTTTGGGAAGATGATCTCTATTTCATCTCCCACTTTGAATTTAGCGCGCATCGCAGCTTTTATTTTATTGCCGCTTGTTTCGATGATATTTCCCAGGAATTGATGAGTTCGAATATAGGCAGAATCTCCGTGATATTGAGTTTGTGAAGAATCGAATACATCAAAGAAAGCTTCTGAATAATGCCGATGACTGATCTTATCAAGTTCAGCGATTAATTCTTGATCAATGGATTTATTTTGTTCAATTCTTCCTAAAGCTTCGCGATAAATTCGCGTAGCATTTGCCACATAATAGAGGCTCTTCATTCTGCCTTCGATCTTTATGCTGGAAATTCCCGCTTGTCTGATTTCCAACAATCGTTCAATCAAACGAAGATCTTTGGAATTCATCAGATAAGTTCCTTGTTCATCTTCCGAAATATTGAAAAATTCTCCCGGACGGGAAGGTTCGGAAAGATGATATTCCCAACGGCAAGGTTGTGTGCATTCACCTTGGTTGGCAGATCGCGCATTCAAATAAGAACTGAGCAGGCAACGGCCAGAATAGGACATACACATGGCACCATGAACAAACATTTCCAGTTCAACTTCTGGTACTTTTTCATGAATTTCTCTAATTTCGGAAATCGTTAATTCCCGAGCTAAAATTATTCGTTTTGCTCCCTGTTTATACCAGAATTCAGCAGATTTCCAGGAAGTTACGTTTGCTTGAGTGCTGATATGAATTGGAATTTGAGGAGCAAACTCTTTTGCCAATGAAAATACTGCAGGATCGGAAATAATAAGAGCATCAACTTTGATATCTTGCAAGAATTTTAAATATTCAGGTAAATCATCGATATCAGAGTTGTGTGCAAAAATGTTTACGGTAATGTAGATTTTCTTATTTTTGGAATGGCAAAAATCAACAGCTTCGATGAGTTCTTCTTTCGAAAAATTTGTGCTTTTTGCACGAAGTCCAAAATTCCTTCCTGCTGCGTAAACAGCAGCGGCACCGTAATTTATTGCGTATTTAAGTTTTTCTATATTTCCTGCTGGAGATAGAAGCTCCATTAACGACTCATCACCCTCAGTAATTCAGCATTGCTTTTGGTTGCCTGCATTTTGGTTTTCAGCATTTCGATACCTTTGAGTGGACTCATTCCTTTCAGGAATTGACGCAGTACGAACATACGCTGAACTTCTTCTTTGGTAAGTAGTAATTCTTCTCTTCTTGTACCAGATTTAACCAGATCAACAGCTGGATACATGCGCAGATCACTGATGGAACGATCCAGAACAAGTTCCATATTTCCTGTTCCTTTAAATTCTTCAAAGATAACCTGATCCATTCTACTTCCGGTATCCACCAGAGCTGTTGCGATGATCGTTAAGCTTCCCTGTTCCAAGGTATTACGTGCAGCTCCGAAGAATTTCTTTGGTCTATGAAGCGAACCTGCATCCAAACCACCGGAAAGAACTCTGCCACTGGACGGTTGAGCCATGTTATAAGCTCGAGCTAAACGTGTGATACTATCCAGCATTATCACAACATCATGACCCTTTTCCACTTTTTTCTTGGCTTTTTCAATTGCCATTTCTGCCACTTGAATATGATTTCGTGGCTGCTCATCAAAAGTAGAACTGACAACTTCCGAATTTTCGGGAATAAGTATTTTCCTCATTTCGGTCACTTCTTCGGGTCGTTCATCTACCAAGAGCACTATCACATAAACTTCTTTGTGATTTGTAAGAATTGCGTTTGCAATATTCTGCATCAGAACAGTTTTACCGGTTCTTGGTGCAGCAACTATCAGCCCTCTCTGTCCTTTTCCAATCGGTGTAAATAGATCTATGACACGAGTGGAAATATTATCTTTATCTGTTTCCAATATCAGTCTTTCTTCAGGATAGTAAGGTGTTAATTTATCAAAATAACGAACATCACGAACTTCTTCAGGATCTCCCTTATTAATAGAATCAACTCGAATAAGTGCAAAATATTTTTCTTCATCTTTTGGTGCACGAGCCGGACCTGCAACCATGTGGCCCTTTCTTAGTCCGAATCTCTTTATCTGAGAACTGGAAACGTAAATATCGTTACGTCCATGAGTATAATTATTCTTCTTGAATCTAAGAAAACCATAACCATCATCAACAACCTCTAAACAGCCATAAACAAAAGCCAGGCCTTCCTGAGTTGCTTCCATTTCAAATATTTTATGTAGAAGATCATTCTTTTTCAAACCCGTTATATCTTCTATTTCTAATTCTTTGGCCAATTTCTTTAATTCAACCATTGTCCATTGAAAAAGATTTCTTTCTTCGTCAATCATTTTGAACTCCTTTAAAAACTTGTTAATCCACGCTTGAAATTCTAATTATTGTATTTTGATCAAAAAACTTTTTCGAAGCCGTGATGTCAAGAATTTTAAATTGTAAGATCGTGATGGTAACTGACTCTAAAAAAAGAACGATAAAGAGCTTGACATTTATTTACACAAAAAGCTTTTAATAATTGTGAAAAAAATAAATTTACGGAGGGAATTATGAAAAAAAGTCTATTATTAATTGGTTTGTTGGTCTTTTCTGCTGTAGCATTTGCTACCACAATTTACGATATCCAGTATACGACCGATCCAGGTCCTGACGGATTTTATCCTTCTCCAATGGAAGGTGAAACCGTAACTGTTACAGGAATTGTTACAGGAGAAAATTATAATCAAGATAACAAATTTTTTATGACAGATCCGGGTGGCGGAGCCTGGCATGGAATTTATGTCTATGATTACCAAGTTGGACCATCTTTAGGTGATGAAGTAGAAGTTACCGGTACTGTAACTGAATATTACGGATTAACAGAACTTGGATATTGTACGATCAATATTCTAAGCCAGGGTAATGACGTACCAGATCCAATCCAAGTTTCTACTTTAGATTTAGTTGTTCCAGCCTTAGCCGAACAATATGAAGGTTGCCTTGTTTCGGTATCTGATGTAGAAGTTACAGCCGAACAAGATGATTACGGTCAGTGGTACATCGATGATGGCAGTGGAGAATGCCAGGTAGATGACGGCTTTTTCTATTTGGATTCAGTAACTCCACCGATAGTTATCACAATGGGTATGACCTGGGATATGATTATTGGTTGTGTAGATTTCAGTTATGATGAATATGGATTAAATCCCAGAACTCCGGACGACCTGATCGAAGTTCTATCTACACATCCAAATAGTATTCCGAATAACAGCGAATTTGTAGGTTGCTATCCAAATCCGTTCAACCCACAAACTACTGCTTATCTCAATCTTGGCGAAGATGCACATATTTCTCTTTCAGTTTACAATTTGAAAGGTGAAAAAGTGAGAACTCTGGTTAATGAAAATTTAACTGCAGGAGAGCATCACATTTCCTGGAATGGCAAGAATGACAACAATCGCGAAGTAACAAGCGGCATGTATTTTATGCATGCAGAATCAAATAACAGCGATTTCACAAGCGTTAAGAAAGTCATCTTATTAAAATAGTAGAAATATGAAAATATTGAGGAGGAACTTATGAGTAAATTTTTCAAAAAAATAATGATCGGATTATCTCTTTCAGCTGTAGGATTTCTGGCTTTTAAGATCTATAAATTCATCAAAGAAGCCATCGAATTGGAAAAGATGCTTCCTCAATATCTGAAAACGCAATTTGGTGAAAAACCAGATATTAATTTGATGATCAATTTTGGGTCTACTACACTCACAGCCAAATTCTCCAAAGAAGTTCTGCAGAAAAAAGACAACATCGAGAAAGACATCAAGGAATATGTAGAAAACTATTATCCCTGTTTACAAAAGCAAAAATTCAAAGTTGTACTGGAAGAAAAAGTGGATGCTTCAGCTGCCGAAAAAGAGCAGCAATTAAAGGAAAGAATTCTTCGCGCTGAAGAAAAGATAAATTCCTTGAAAAATGATACTCCCAAACCAAAAAAGAAAACAACAAGGCAGCAACAAACTAACCCAAACAACAAAAAAACCAGTAAAAAACCAACTGAGAAAACAGAGCCTACGAAACAACCCCCCAAAAAGAAAACAACCAGAAGAAGAACACCAAAGAAAACCACAAAAAATTCTGAATAAAAAAGAATAGATAGAAAAAGCGGAGCACGAAAATTGCTCCGCTTTTTTTGTTAACTATTCTTAATTAGAATCTGTATTCAATCGTAAGAAAAATATTTAACAATGGAGATGGACTAAGATAAGGATAATAGCCGCCACCTTCACTGTTGCCACTGGAAGCTCCTTCACCAAAAACAACGTCATCATCACTTCCATCTTCCTGAATGATTGTCATTCCATAAGCCCTGCCAATATATGCTTTTGAGTAATTATCATCTTTGTTCGTGATATTATTTACATTAAGTTTAATTGAAGCACTATTGTCTCCAATAAAAAAGTCATAGCTGATAGAGCCATTAAGTTCAAAGAAAGCAGGTAGTTTAGAACTTCTTAAAATCCATTCTCTATCATATTCTCCTCCACTTTGAACGTAAAAATACTCTTCTGTATCAGGATTGTAATTATAAGCACCATCACCATCAGGATTTTCTACAAAAGTATGTTCACCAATGGAAACGAAATCACCGTTGTCATCATAGTAATAGAGTTGTTTACAATAAACATTATCATAAGTGGTATAATATTCATCAGTCCATTTAGAATTTAATCCTATTCGCAGTTTTCCAACCAAAGGCATTTCATGGAAGGTGTAGCCAATTCCGCCAGCAGCCATTCTTTCAGGAGAAAATGGTACAACTTTTCCTTCCACATCATCTGCATTTTCATAAAAGATTTCCTGATACTTATCATTCAGTTTTCCCCATCTATTTTTGGAAAATGTAGCTGAAGAATTATAATCCCAGTTTCCGATCTCACCTTTTAAAGCAAGTTCTAAACCTTGGTGAGTCGCTTCTCCCACATTCAAAGTTGCACTATTTGTTTGCTCACCCTGACCTATTGTTGCACTTTCAATCTTATCTGTGTAATATGCATGATAATAAGTTGCATCAAATCTAAATGAGTCACTTTTAAAACCTAACCCACCTTCTATTGTGGCACATTTTTCCGGCTTCAATTCATAGATGATATTGCCAAACTCATCTGCCTGGTTCATGCCAGGACCTTCGTCTCGATCATACCAATCACTCACACGAGGTTCTTTGTATACAATTGAGTAATTAGTTAAAACATTCCAATTTTTGTTTAAATTTACATTTAATCCAAACTTAGGAGAGAAAAATTTAAAAGTGCGATTATAATCATCTTTATCGAATTTATTTACCCAAACTTGAGTAGAATCGCCGCCGGGTTCATAAACCCATTCAGAAACCTGAATATCCTTTGTTTTGTAATATCCTTCATCCAGATATTCACCGGCAATGGGATCGTAATAGCGAATCAAGTTTTCATCAACTTCCGAATAATAAACTGCATATTGACCATCTAACATCAAATTCATACTTTGAATACCCGAATCAAAAGGAATTTTGAGCTTTGTTCTGGCAAAACCTGAAGTGTTTAAAACAACAGATGAATAGTCGTAATCTCGCATGTAATTACCCAAACTGGAAACAGAATCCGGATCTGTCGGGTCATAATACAGAAAATCTGATCCTTCTTTATAATGATCTGCCATCCAATATCGTCCTTCAATTCCTGCAATCAGATTCAAATTTTCTGTAAAATCTTTTTCCAGATATGAATTAAGTCCTAACTGTTTGTGCTTGTTATAGCTGGACATACGGCTTGTATGATCTGTGTCATCAGTTAATTTATCTATTCCAGTATAAATATTTTGAACTTCTCCACCCCAATCGAAAGTAGCGTATTCATAACTACCAGCATCAATTATTTCCAGTCCTTCTGTCATATAACCGGTTTGATTGTAAAGCCAATAAGCATATCGGCCAAAAAGTTTTCTTTCCAGATCTGCAGTTTGCAAATCACGTTCTAAAATTTCTCCATTTCGGGCATTAAAAACAATGTTATTGGCATAACTGCCGTAACCATTTCCGCTGGTTGCAAAAATATTAGTCATCAAATAAGCATCAGGAGAAAACGACCAGCGATCACGTATAGAAAGCTGCGGCTTGAAATAACTGTTTTCCTGCCATTTATGATTTGTGAAATTGAATTCTCTTCCCAAAAATTTACCAAGTTCCGGATCGTAAGTGGAACGCGCCTGGTTATGACTTTGCGGAGCAGCAATAAAACTTGTGTTTATCACATGATCAGCGAGTCTGTTTTCTGCTTCAAAACCAAAAGACCAACCATCATATTCTGTACCTCGAATATAATAATCTCCTGCTTTTCTTTCCACCGTAACATCAAATTTGAATTTATCATTATAAAGTAAACCGGAAGCATATTTCAGCATCAGATTATAATTGATCGGATTGTAATCTTCCATTTCACCTTTTGAGGTTGCTGATTTTCCGTCGGTAGTATAATAACCGGAAGATGATCTGATTGTGAATTCGGAATTATTTGCCGTTCCCATTGTTTCAATATTTACCGATCCGCCAAAAGCTCCTGAGCCATACAAGGAAGCACCTGCACCTCTTTGTACTTGAACAGATTTCACATTGGAAGAAAGTCCTGTCCAGTTACTCCAGTAAACAACCTGGCTTTCAGGATCATTCACAGGGATTCCGTTAATCAATACCTGAATTTTATTGGCATCAAAACCTCGCATTGTAATTTCGGCTTCTCCCATTCCCGATGTTGTGGAAAACAATCCTGGAATATCATCCAGCATTTGAGGCATATCACCGGTCGTATATTTTTCTTTTATCGTTTCCTCACTGATATCGGTAAACGAAACTGGAGTTTCTCGTGCGATAGCTCTATTTGCCGATACTTTCAAGCCTTCAATCTTAACAGCACTTCTTTTGAGTGCAAAATTGACAACTGTTGTGAGATCATCATCGATCTCGATAGTTTTTGTTTGCTGTGCATAACCCATCAGGCTTACGAAGAGATTATATTCTCCAACTGGAATATCGGTGATAATAAAATTTCCCTTTTCCTGAGTATAAGTTCCTATTTCGGTGTCTTCCAAGAAAACAGAAACACCTTCCAATGCATTACCGGAATCTTCGGCAGTTATCTTTCCTGCCAGTTTACCTGTTTGAGCTATCAACAACGATGAACAAATTAATAAAAAACATAAAACTAAAAGTCTATTCTTCATAGGTCCTCCCCAATCTATTTTTTCCAAAAAATAAAATTCTAAAAGCATCTATTTAGTGTCAAGTTTACTTTGAAATGAATTTATTAAAAGTTTCTTAAATATTTTTATCACTTGACTTGGAAAGGACTTCTCACATCATTGCTGTTAAGTTATTTTTTGAAGTTATGGAGATTTAATGGCAAAACTTTTTGGGAAAGAATTTCATATACATTCCAATTCCTGGTTTTTCAAAAGCAGCGTCATCAAGTTGCAGTTTCGCGAATTGAATTATCGCAAATATCTGGATGAAGAAGAAAATGTAGTATTCAAATTTGAACCCATTCCAAGAAAGAAGAATATTTTCACAGCAAAAATGGAAATAGTTTACGATAAGAAAAAACGTAAGATCGCTTCTCATTATTGTTCTGAATGCGGTGATGATGAGTGCAAACATTTTCTTTCTGTTATTAATTATGCTTACAATTATTTGAATACCGACATGCTGGAAAAGGAAGTTGTTCAGACCTATCACACCAAGTTGATGGAATATAACGAATATTGGCAGCGCATCGTTTTGAATGCAAAAATCGAGATTGGAGATATCTACAATCAAAGTACAGACAAAATTAGATTTTACCTGAAAAGTTATGGAGATCTGAAAATTCGAATCATTTCGATTCTGGCTGCCAATCAAGAGATAAAAGCAGAAGATCAGCAAGCAGTCCCTCTGGCAGAAAAACAAATGAAAGCACTTTCCGACATCGAAATTGAACTACTTAAAACTCTTCAAAAAAATAAATGTTCATTCAGTAGAAAGGGAAAGTTCTTTTCTATTTATAAAACCAAATTTGTAAAATTTTTCCCAATTCTCAGAAATCTACAATCCAAAGTTTTCATCAAAGAAACAGGTGATAAACTGGAATTTTCCGATGAAGAATTCCGCATCAATTTTCAGATAAATAAATTAGAAAAAGATAAATACCTCTTAAAAACTTCCAACGCTGAACACATTTCTGCGGTATATGTAGGAAAAACAACTTTCGTTCTGAAAAAAAATATCGTTTATAATATCAGTCTGCCATTTTCCCAAACCGTAACACAACAAATCTTTACTACCGGATACAACCTCAAAGAAGCAGATCTGGTCTATCTTTCTTCAGTTGTAGCCAGGCAGTTGGGATTGATGAAATGTTACCTGGATTTTGAAGAAGGAATTGAACTGCCGGAAGTTTATAACAATACTCCTGTTATTACTTTTCTGCTGCACAAAGAAGATGAAAAGATCATCATGAAAGGAATGCTGAAATATGATGATGATGTATTTGTTCCAATGTCGGTAATCCGCTATCCTGTGGAGTTGGTAAGATACGATCAGGATGATAATCCCAGCTGGTTCTACATTCCCCCGCAATCCAAATACGAGATCATGGAATTTGTTCAGAAATTCCCGCAATCTCAAACCAATAAACTGGCAGATGAATCGAAGCTGATCTTTGAAGGAAAGGAAAATATCGCCGAACTGAAAAAAGTAATTTTTGAGCATTCCGATCCTTCCTGGAATGTTCAGCTTTCTGACGACCTGAAAAAGGAATTTGTTTATAAGGTTACTCTCAAACCGGTTATCAGAACCCGAAGTAAAGGTAAGATAAACTGGTTTGAATACGATGTGGAATACAATTACAAAGATATCAGTTTTTCGCATGATGAACTGAAGAAATTCTTCAAAACCAAAGAAAAATTCCTGCGTTTGGAAGATGGCCGTCTTTTATATTTTGAAAATAAAGAAGCCTTCAATACGATTGAAGAAGTCTTGAAAAAAAGCGACAAACTTCCTGATGAAGGCTATAAACTTTCAATTTATAATTTGCCGTATGTTTATCAACTAAATACAGTTAACAACGGTATTCGTGTAATTGGAAATGAATATCTGGATGGCATGTTCGATGCTATACTGGCACGAAAAATGAAAGAGAGAAATCCACTTCCTCATCTTTTAAATTCTGTAATGAGAAGTTATCAGAAATCGGGATTTCACTGGTTGAAGATGTTGGAAAATTATGAATTCAACGGCATTTTGGCAGATGACATGGGATTGGGAAAAACCGTGCAGGCAATTTCTGTTCTTTCCAGTTTGAATTCAAATTTTAAAGCAATAGTGATCTGTCCTAAAACTCTGCTTTTTAACTGGGCAGCCGAGATCGAAAAATTTAATAAAAGCCTTACTTATGTTTTATATGAAGGTAATCTGAAAGAGCGAAAACAAATATTGGAAAATTTGAATGTGAACATCCTTTTTGCTTCTTATTCCATTATTCAAAACGACATCAAAGAGCTTGCCAAAATAGAATTTGATTACGTTATTCTGGATGAAGCGCAACACATTAAAAATGCTTCTGCGTTGCGAACCAAAGCGGTAAAGAAGCTGAACGGACGTCATAAGCTGGCACTTTCTGGTACACCGATCGAAAATAATCCAACTGAACTCTGGTCGATCTTCGATTTTTTGATGCCGGGCTATCTGCCTTCACTGCGGAGCTTTAAAAGCAAATACATGAACGAAAAGCAGAAAGATGCTCACGAAAATTTGAAACTGCTGGTTTCTCCCTTTATTTTGCGCCGTAAGAAAAGTGATGTTCTCATTGAACTTCCTGACAAACAAGAACAGATAGCGTATTGTAAACTTACAGGAATTCAGGAAAAAATGTATCTGCAGATTCTGGATAATGTGAAGCAGAATTTCCTGCAACCGGATCAGGATATAAAATCAAATTATATGCATATTTTAGCTGCTCTTACACGACTACGTCAAGTTTGTGATCATCCCGCTTTGATCGACAAAAACGTAAAGATCAAAGATGAGATTTCCGGCAAGTTGGATTTGTTGAAAGAAATTGTGGTCGATGCTGTGGAAAATGGTAAAAAACTATTAATTTTCAGTCAATTCGTGCAGATGATGCAGGTGATAAAACAGATGCTGATAAAAGAAAAGATCACTTTTGAATATATGGATGGTTCCACCAAAAATCGCCAGCAGGTGATAGATAATTTCAATAATAATAATAACATTCGTTCTTTTTTGATCAGTTTAAAAACTGGTGGTTATGGTTTGAATTTAACAGCTGCCGATACAGTAATCATTGTCGATCCGTGGTGGAATCCGATGGGAGAAAATCAGGCGATAGATCGTGCCCATCGCATCGGGCAAACTAAAAAAGTGATGGTTTATAAAATAATCACAAAAGGGACCATTGAAGAAAAAATATTGGCATTGCAGCAAACAAAACGCGAAATGTTTGAATACATTATCGACGGTGGACAGAGCGTTCTGAAAGGTATGACTACCGAAGAATTGCAGAAACTGTTGGAGTATTGAGAAGCTCCCCTTCGTAAGGGGAGAAGAGAAACGAAGTTTCGAAGAAGGGTTTTGTAAGTTTAATGATCGAATAAAACCCCTTTAGTTCTCCCTTATGAAGGGGGACTTATAAAGAATATTTAAGAGAAATCTATGGAATATTTTTATTCAGTAAATAAAGATAGAAAAATTGAACTAAAGATCAAAAGATCGAGATTCATAGCGCATTTGCGTTACGTGGAAACGATCCAGCAGGCAAAAGATTTTATTTCCGAAATTTCAGCAGAACATAAAACCGCCAATCACAATTGCTGGGCTTACATCGTGGGAGAAAAGGGTGAAACTTTTCACAGTTCGGATGCCGGTGAACCAAGCGGAACAGCCGGGCAACCAATGCTGAATGCGTTAAAAAAACATGAAATAACAAACGTGGCAGCAGTTGTAACCCGTTATTTTGGTGGAGTAAAACTGGGAATTCGTGGTCTTATCGAAGCATACGGGCAGGCAGTGAAAGAAGCGATCAATTCCAAACCTTTGAAAAAACTGGTTAATTATAAAAATTACAATATTTCCACAACTTACGATTTTGCAGAAATCCTAAAACATCGCATCACAAATATGAAGGCTGAAATTTTGAATGCGGAATATACAGCAGAAGTTAACTTGCAAATCCAAATTGAAGAACATCTGAAGAAAGAACTGGAAAATTATTTGAATGAAATGTATAAAGCTGGAAAGATAGTTTTTAGTTAAATCACTCCCATTCTGTTCCTGGTAATTTTCCTGCAACTACTATTGTCTGATTAAAAGTCCAGATTTTTATATCAAACCCTTCGCGACTGTCGAATAGCCATTCTTCATCGCTGTTAGGCTTACCGTACCTTTCTTTTGCCAAAAAAGGTACATTTACATTTGACTGATATTCAATAATGAATTCATAGAGAATCTGCGGTTTTTCTTTCGTAAAATAATAAGTAACTTCTTTGATTTCTGCATCTTTGAATTTTTCGGCATATTCAACCCTGAAATTAAAAGCATCATATTTTTCTAATTTCTCCAAATCCTTGATCTTCGAAAAATCTGCTAACTCCATACCCAGATAGAAGTTCCTTAAAGTTTTGGGTAACAGTGTTTTTTGATAAGAATGTTTAGCTATAAAACCGCATGAAACTATTGTAATCAAAACAATTACATTTAGTAGTATTCTCTTTTTCATAAAACCTCCATTTTAATTAATCAAACTCCTCTTTGATCTTTTTCCCAGATATATTTATGAAGCTGCAACTGCAGGCGAACCGGCAATTTATCTTCAATGATCCATTCTGCCAATTGACGAGGTTGCAACGAACTGAGCACTAATGAAAACAGAACTTTATGATCTTGTAGTTTGTTGTTTTCAATGAAATTTTTTGACCAGGTATAATCGAAGCGATCAGAGATCACAAACTTTATCTGATCTTTATCCTTCCTCAAATAATCCAGATTCTCTTGCAAGAAGCTGTCTTCAAATCCACTGCCGGGAGCTTTTACATCCACGATCTTGGTTACAAAATCCTGTACTCTGTTCAAGAAAACAGAACCATTAGTTTCCAATAAAATTTTATATCCCAGTTTATGAAGTGTATCAAAAAGTTCATAAATATCATCTTGCAGAAGCGGCTCGCCACCTGTAACTTCCACTAATTTTATCGGATCGTATTTTTTGATTTCATTAATAATTTGCTCGACTGATAATGAATAACCTTCCTGGTAGCTGTAAGTTGTATCGCAATATTTACAGCGCAGATTACAGCCGGCTGTTCTTATAAAAATACAAGGCAGCCCCGCAAATGTAGATTCACCTTGAAGACTGTAGAATATTTCAGTTAGCTGCATATTTTATCAACACAGTGAAACTGAGACACTGTGATCACAGAGGTGAATTTTGAGTACTTCTTATTCATCATATCCATTGATAATTCGTTCCCAACCATCTATTAATTTTGGTAAAATAAAGGAACAGCAACTTGAGTTTGATTTTGCATGTTTTTTAAAGATAATTCCTTACTCCAGCATTTTTAGTAAACCCTTTCCAACAAACCAAGTCCTAAATTTCTATGAACTTCGATGGCACAATCCAGTACAACCTTGCTGGTTTTATTCAAATCTTCTAACTTCATAATTTTTTAATTTTGTTAACGTAACTCCCAACTCTGTTTCTCTGCCCGTCACGCCGAAGTGTACGAAGGTGGATGTCTCTGTGTTTTCTAAAACGGCAGATACGGAAAATCCTTATGATAACCTAAAATCTCATCAATTTTCTTATTTATACTATCAGGATGACCCAGCACGAATTTCTCAATTCCATCAACCTCAAAATAGGAATAATCTTCTTTATCAATATCAAAAATCTGCAGGAATTCAAGATCGCCATAAACTGGTTTCTCTTTATACATAAGGAAGGCAACATCGGCAATATCGGTATGAACAATGTTATCAAAAACATCATCATTATTTTTACGCAGCAAAAGTAAATTGGAAGTCTCTGATTCCAATTCAGCATAAGTTTGCGGTAAATAAAGTGCTCTGGCAGCATTTTCTGTAATCATTCGAAAGATCTCTTTCATGGGAAAATCCGGGAATTTTTGATGGGCATATTTTATTTCGGAAAGCAAATTAATGCCGCCGGACATGGTGGAATCTGTTCCCAGAACCACATTTACTCCAAATTCCATGCAGGAATTAATATCCAATGTTTGTCCGATCAGGAAGAAGTTAGATTCGGGGCACCAGCAGATCGTTGTTCCATGATCTACACATTTTTTAAGTTCATCTCGGGAAAGTGCAATGCCATGAATTATCATTGTGTTTGGTTGCAGAAGACCCAATTTTTCTAAAGCAGGAAAACATTTTTTAGCGGCTTGGTCGGTGCCTTCTCCCAAATGAACAATAAAAGGCATTTTGCCTTTCGTTTTTTTCCATTCGGTTACAGCATCATCTCCACCCCACCAGTTTCCCATTTCCAAAGAGTGACACTGACCATAATTTTTCATGATCGTAATTGGCTTATTCGTATAATATTCATCTTTTTGTTTGGAAATATGATCTTGAACTACAACACAACCGGAAAATAGATTTTTATAAATTCCCAATTGTGTGATAAGTGGTGCATTTCCTTTTGTCAGATCGAATGAACCGTCATTGATCCAAACCTGATTGCGTTCCAGAAATGGTGGAGTTTCACGCATTTCTACAACCCACTTACTGACATTTGAATATGGTTTCCCTTCACCGGCTTTAGGATACCAGTTGCTGATCAGATGATCGTGGCAATTTATAAATGGTGGATAAGCGATCAGATTTGAGCAATCAATTTCTTTTTGGTTAGTTTTAATTAAATCGCTTATTAAGCTAATCTTGTCATCAAAAATAACGTTATCGGCATTTTGTACACGGGCAAGTACTTTTATCTGCATAATTCCTACTTGAACATTTTTGTAACTTGAGGAATAACCTCAAATAAATCTCCTACCAATCCCAAATCGGCAATTTTAAAGATCGGAGCGTCAGGGTCTTTATTGATCGCAATGATATAATCGGCGGATTGCATTCCAGCTAAATGTTGAATTGCACCGGAAATTCCAACTGCGATATAAACTGTGGGTTTAATTGTTTTTCCCGTTTGCCCAACCTGATGTGGATAAGGAATCCATTCTGCATCAACTGCTGCACGGGAAGCTCCGACAGCTGCATCGATCTTATCTGCCAATTCTTCTAATAAAACAAAATTTTCTTTCTTCTTTAGTCCGCGACCACCGGAAATCACGAAATTTGCTTCGGTAAGATTTACGGTTTGAGTTTCATCTTTTTCAAATCCCAGATATTCGGAATCATCTTTCAGATTTGAAAAATCTATTTTTTCTTCAATTATTTCACCTTTACGAGTTTCATTGCGAGGAAAAGGATCCATAACTTTATGACGAACTGTTGCCATTTGCGGCAAATGATTGGGAGTAACGATCGTCGCCATGATGTTTCCACCAAAAGCCGGACGGGTTTGATGTAAATTTCCTGTGTTATCATCTATTTTCAATCCTGTACAATCTGCTGTGAGGCCTGTTTTAAGTTCAATTGCTACACGAGGAATGAACGACCTTCCCATAACAGAAGCACCGGAAATTATTATCTCCGGTTTATACTTTTTTGCAAGTTCAGTGAGAGCTTTGGCGTACGGTAAATCTAAAAAATTCTCCAATTTTTCATCTTCAGCAACAATAACTTTATCCGCTCCAAAATAGATCAATTCCTGAGCCAGATCTTTGATATTATATCCCAGAATAACGGCTGTTAAGTCAGTTTGAAGATGATCTGCCAGATCTCGACCTTTTCCCAGAAGCTCAAAAACTACAGGAGCAATTTCACCTTTTTTCTGTTCAGCAAAAACCCAAACCCCTTTATGTTGACTACGATCTACTTTTATCTGTCCAAATTTACGAATTATAATTGCATCAAAAGAACATGCGCTCACACAAGCTCCGCAAAGTGTACACTTATCCATATCTACTTCGGCTAATTTATCTACTACTTGAATAGCGTCATAAGCGCAGGCTTTCAAACAAAGTTTACAGCCTACGCATTTATCTCTGATAACTTCTATCATCTTTATAAAAATTTCCTTTTCTCATTTTTTCGATTTAACTTAAATTTCAACAATTTGTCGTCAAGTTTAAATTTATTCTTATATAAGACAGATTCGCGCAGGAATTTGTTGACACATAGAAAGATACTAAAGTTTTTGAATGCTTATCGGAGGTTAGATGAACAGAGAGTTAATCAGGAATTTTTGCATAATCGCTCATATTGATCATGGCAAATCGACTCTGGCAGACAGATTGCTGGAATTCACCAATGTGGTCGACAAAAACATGAAAGTTGCCCAGATTTTGGATGATATGGATCTGGAAAGAGAACGTGGCATAACTATAAAATCTCATGCTATAAGAATGGAATATAATAATGATGGAAAAAAATATGTGCTAAACTTAATCGACACACCTGGTCATGTGGATTTCAGCTATGAAGTTTCTCGCAGCCTTGCTTCTTGTGATGGTGCACTACTTCTGGTTGATGCTTCTCAGGGAATTGAAGCCCAAACGATGAGTAATCTTTATCTGGCAATGGATAATGATTTGGAAGTGATTCCCGTCATCAATAAAATCGACCTTCCCAAAGCCGATGTGGAAGGTACTGAACACGATATTATCGAAAATATTGGTATTGGATCGGAACATATTTTTAGAGTAAGTGCCAAAGATGGTACGGGAATCGAAGAACTGATGAAGGGAATTATTGATTATATTCCAGCTCCGGAAGGCGATCCAAGCAAGCCGGCAAAAGCACTGATATTTGATTCTTATTTCGATAAGTATCGTGGTGTAATTGTGCTGATTAGAATGGTAGATGGTGTTTTGAAGCAAGATGATCAGATCAAACTTTTTTCTACCGAGAAAGAATATTCGATAGAAGAAATTGGCTATTTAAGTTTGAAGCATCAGAAAACAAAACAACTTTCCGCAGGAGATGTTGGATACATAATAGGCAATATCAAAGAAGTTGCCGATGCTCGTGTAGGCGATACTATAACTTCAGCAAAAGGTGGCTGCCAGAAAGCAATGCCTGGTTTTGAAGAACCAAAACCAATGGTTTACAGCGGTGTATTTCCGCTCGATAAAGAAGATCATGAAAACCTGCGTGACAGCTTGGGAAAATTGAAATTGAATGATGCTGCACTTACCTACGAACCAGAAAGTTCTTTGGCTCTCGGTTTCGGTTTTCGTTGTGGTTTTTTGGGAATGCTGCATCTGGAAATTGTAAAAGAACGCCTTTTTAGAGAATATAACGTTCCAATAATAACTACAACTCCAAGTGTACGATTCAACATAAATTTAGCCAATGGAACTCAAAAAGTAATTTACAATCCTGTTGATATGCCAGACCCGGCTGATATTGAAAATATCGAAGAACCATTCATGAATGTGGAAATAATTGTTCCTTCCGATTATTTGGGCAATATCATGAAACTTGTTCAGGAACGTCGCGGAATTCAAAAAGATATCCAATACATCGATGAAAAACGTATGTCTATCCATTATGAAATGCCATTAATTGAGATCATTTTCGATTTTTATGATAAACTTAAATCTGTAAGTCGAGGATATGCTTCATTAGATTATTCCTTCGAAGAATACAGAATTTCAGAAGTTGTAAAGGTTGATATCCTGATAAATGGTGATAAAGTAGACGCTATGTCTTTCATTTGTCATGCAGATAAAGCCTACCAATGGGGAAAAAGTGTGACCGAGAAATTGAAGGATGTAATTCCTAAACATCTTTTCAAGATAGCACTTCAAGCCAGTATTGGCTCAAAAATCTTGGCACGAAGTACTATCACTGCTATGCGTAAGAATGTAACGGCAAAATGTTATGGTGGAGACATTACCAGGAAAAGAAAATTATTGGAAAAACAAAAGGAAGGAAAGAAAAGAATGAAAGAAGTGGGAAATGTAAATGTTCCGCAGGAAGCCTTTCTGGAAGTATTAAAAGCCGACAGGAGTTGACCTTATACAATATTCTGATAAGATTTTTCTTTTAACTTTTACACAAAGTACAAGTTATTAAAATTTCTTGAATTTGTTTGTTTATGATTTTTCCGATTTTATTACAAACCTAACAGATTGTTTTTAAAGAAATTATATAAAGTATTTAATAAAATAATTGACACATATTAAAGAACAAAATTTTTTGGCAATTCCGTTTATTTAGGTTCTTTAATAAATAATAATGTGAAAATAATTGACAGTAAAAATAGTAATTTTTTTCTGTCTCGACTTTTGAAGCCGACGTGGCTCAACGGTAGAGCACTCGACTTGTAATCGAGCGGTTGTGGGTTCGATTCCTACCGTCGGCACCATTTAAAGTCATAAAGTGTGGAGGGGTTCCCGAGCGGCCAAAGGGAACAGACTGTAAATCTGTCGTCAGACGACTTCGGAGGTTCGAATCCTCCCCCCTCCACCATTTAATATATTCAAAACGATTTGGATGCGGGAGTAGCTCAATTGGTAGAGCATTAGCCTTCCAAGCTAAGGGTCGCGGGTTCGAACCCCGTCTCCCGCTCCATTTTTTTTGGTTATATGCTCATGTAGCTCAGTCGGTAGAGCACATCCTTGGTAAGGATGAGGTCACCGGTTCAAGTCCGGTCATGAGCCCCATAAATGAAAATTAAAAAAAAGCCAAGGAGGGAGAAATGGCTAAAGCAAAATTTGTAAGAAGTAAACCCCATGTAAACATAGGAACAATCGGACATGTTGACCATGGAAAGACGACTCTTACAGCGGCTATTACGCTTTACCTCAGCAAAACAGGTGCAGCCGAATTTC